>CANOPV010000071.1 GCA_947568605.1 uncultured Clostridium sp. | reverse complement strand
TTAGCTCGAATTTCATTAAATAAAATGTTAAAAAAATAATTCTTTAACTCGAATTACATTTTGAAAAAGGAAAAATATTATGACTGAATCAAAATTTAATATTAAACAATATTTAATAGAATTAATACAATTAATTATTGGTACATTATTAATGGCAATAGGAGTTACACTATTTTTATTACCAAATAAATTATCATCAGGAGGATTTACCGGAATTGCAACAGTGTTTTATTATTTATTTGAATGGAAAATAGGTACAGTTATTTTTATATTAAATATTCCATTATTTATATTATCATATTTTAAAATAGGTAAAGACTTTTTCTTCAAATCTTTAATTGGAACAGTAGGTTTATCTGTATTTATGGATTATTTAGAAATTCTTAATCCTATTACAACAGATAAATTTTTAGGTTGTATTTTTGGTGGGATAATAATAGGTATAGGAAATTCATTAATTTTAAAAGTAAATGGTTCGACTGGTGGTACAGAGGTTGTTACAGCACTTATAAGGGCATATAAACCTAAATTTAGAACAAGTAATATTATAAGAATATTTGATATAACAATTGTTGCAATAAATGTTATATTTTTCAAAGAAATAGAAATAGGTTTATATTCTGCTATTGCAATATATATGTCAACAAAAATGGTAGATTTAATTTTTGAGGGTATTAATTTTACTAAAATGATGTTTATTATTTCAAATAAAAATGATGAAATTGCAAAAAAAATAGAAAATGAAATTGAAAGAGGTGCAACAGGGATATATTCAAAAGGAATGTATACTAATAAAGATAAAATGATGCTATTATGTGTTGTTTCAAGAAATGAAGTTATGAAGGTAAGACAAATAGTAAATAAAATTGATACAGAAGCATTTATAATTATTTCAAATGCAAGAGAAGTCTTTGGAGAAGGATTTAAAGACGAGAAAGTTTAATTTTAATATATAATTAAAATATCTAGCGTAATTAAAAAATAAAAACAATGCTATTTATAATTTAATAATTTATTTATTTCTCGGCTTCGTTACGAAGTCAATCATAGGAAACTTCAATATTTTAATTAATCAAGAACCCTCCGGCACTACGTGCCACCTCCCTTATTTAAGGGAGGCAAGATCTTGGCCCCTTTATTAAGGGGGCTGTCATCGAAGATGACTGGGGGTTCTTTGAACAATTTTTTCACTCCAATCGCATTCGAAATTTCATAAATTATTAAATATAAATGCATTGTTAATTAAATATAGTATTTGAATTTTACTATTTGTTAGTTGCATAATTTTTAGAACCTAGTAATCTAAGTTTTCTAAATAATAAAACAAAAATATTCTTTTTTTCAACAACCAAAGCAACAGAAGGTTTATTTTCAATCTCTTCATATTTAACTTCTAACTGTTTCATCATATCTAAATAATAATTACTAAAAAATGAATAAGAATCATTAGTACCAATTAAATCTTTATATCCAAATAATTTATTTCTAAAATTTTCAATACATCTGTGTGTAGACAAAGTTTTTATTGAATTATTAAAATAACTAGATACAATCAAATTTTGAGTATCAAAGAAAATCTTTGCAATTTTATTTTTTAATTTATTAATCTTTTTAGATAATCTATTAATTATTCTAACATTTCCATCATTATATGCTAATGTATTAGAATATAAAACAAGTTCATCTTCTAAATAAACGATAGAATCTATATTTTTCTGTATTGTATAAAATGCGTCAGCACTAGTTAGAGATATAACCTTTTCTTTAAAATTATCATTTCCAAAAAGAGTACTATTAAATAAAATATCATTACCTGTAATATAAGATAATTGTTTAATTAAATTACATTGTAATGGATAATATGAAGGACTATTAGTAGGTAAATCAATACCATAATATTTAACTTCATCAGATTTAACATCTAAACATATAGAAGACATTAATTGAACTGCTGCTTCATTTAAACCCATACCACATAAAGCAGGATTAGAAAAGTCGCATAATCCTAAACGTACAAGTTTATTTTTCTTATTAGTACTTTGCTGTATAAAATGTATGCATTCGTGAATTGCTAACTTTTGAATATTTTCCATATCTAGTGAACTACTAAAATATATAGTAGAATTTCTATAAAAAAATTTAGCGAGTGCAGAGCTTGGTGGCATTTTTGCTATACACATATTTAACCTAGATAATTGAATAAATAATTCATTTTTATTTAGATTTTGTTCTGGAAATTTAGAACAAAGACATTCAGATACATATTTAGCAATAGAATTTATTTGCAAAGTATCTAAATTTTTAATTACTTCAATTCCTTCTTTTCTTAATTCAGATTCAATACTCATATAAATTACTAGTCCTTTCAATTAAAAATTCTATTAAACTACATTTATTATATAACATTATCACTAAAAAAGGTATTTCAGAATTGTTAAGTTTATATTACATTTATATTACATCTTAAAAGTAAATCTAATATATTGCATCGCTATATCGAATTTTGTCGAAATATTTTTCTTGACAAACCTTAATATATTGTATAAAATAATTAAAATATATTTTTAGTAGAACAATTTCTAATTGTTCTAAAATTTGTTAAAAATCAATTTGCAACTTAGTAAAGCATAAAAAATCAAGGTAATTCAGCCTAAAATTAATCAATTAATTTATAAAATTTGAAAAAAGGAGGTAAATTATATATTATATGTATTAGAAAATGTTCTTTAAAAAAATATATAAATTTATAAAAAAGCATTGAAAAATAATTGACAAAATGATAAAATATAAAAATAAGGAGGAATTTTATGGAAGAGAAAATATTAAAAGAAATTAAAGAGGGTTTTAGTAAAACAAATGAAAGATTAGACAAATTAGAAAATAAGGTAGAAAAATTAGAAGAAGGACAACAAGAATTAAAAGAAGAACAAAAGAAAATGTCAGGTCAAATAGGAGAATTAAAAGAAGAACAAAAGAAAATGTCAGGTCAAATAGAAGAACTAAAACAAGGACAAAATAGAATAGAAGTAAGAATAGAAAATCTAGAAAATAATCAAATAGATTTTAATGCAGAACAATTTGAAATGAATAAAAAAATAGATAAACTTATAGAAAATGATAGAAATGTAAGAACAAATTTAACTGCAATATTAAAAATGCAAACATATATGTTGCAAGAACAAAAATATATAAAAAGTTACTTTGAAGAAAGAAATTCATACTATAAATCTATATAAAAACAAGAAAATAAAAAATCAATGAAATTTCATTGATTTTTTCTGTATAATGTGGTATAAATTAATAAGAGAAAATAGAATTAAAAGAAAGAAAATAATATGAAAAATATAAAAGACTACAATTTAGATGAACTAAAAGAAGAATTTGTAAAATTAGGAGAAAAACCATTTAGAGCAGAGCAAGTTTTTAAATGGATATATCAAACAAATATTACAACATTTGATGAAATGACCAATATATCATTAGAACTAAGAGAAAAATTAAAACAAGAATTCTCATTATGTATATATAATATAATAAAAAAACAAGAATCTAGTGATGGAACCAAAAAATACTTATTTGATGTATTAGATGGAAATGCAATAGAAACAGTTTTAATGGAATATAAATATGGTAAATCTTTATGTATATCATCACAAATAGGATGTAAAATGGGATGCAAATTCTGTGCATCAACTGGAATAAAATTTGAAAGAAGTTTAACATCAGGAGAAATAGTAGAACAAGTATTAGCAGTACAAAAAGACGAAAATATAAAAATATCAAACATAGTATTTATGGGAATAGGAGAGCCATTAGATAATTACGAAAATGTTGTAAATGCCATAAAAATATTAAATAATCCAAAAGGATTAAATATTGGAGCACGACATATCAGTATTTCCACAAGTGGTTTAGTACCAAAAATATATGATTTAGCAAACGAAAATTTACAATGCACACTATCTATATCATTACACGCCACAACAGACGAAAAAAGAAGTAAATTAATGCCAATAAATAATAAATATAACATAGAAGAATTATTAAATGCTTGTAAATATTATATAGAAAAAACAAATAGAAGAATATCATTTGAATATGCCTTAGCAAAAGATAATAATGATAATATAGAAGATGCAAAAAGATTAGTTAAACTATTAAAAGGTGTACTATGCCACGTAAATTTAATACCAATAAACAAAATTGAAAACGGAGAATTTACTAAAAGTTCAAATGAAAATATAATGAAATTTAGAGATTACTTAAATGAAAAAGGCATAGTAGCAACAATAAGAAGAGAGTTAGGTTCGGATATAGATGCTGCGTGTGGGCAGTTACGCAGAAAGAATTTGAAAAAATAATTAGAAGTAAAAACCCTCTGGCACTTTGTGCCACCTCCCTTATTTAAGGGAGGCAAGTTTGAAAATTAAAAATCTTGGTCCCTTTAATAAGGGGGCTGTCAGCGAAGATGACTGGGGGTTCTTTAAACGATTTATTTGCTTTGTTTAATCAAGTGATTAGAAAGGAGTGATACAAAAAATGAGAGCATTTGCCAGTACAGATGTAGGTAAACTGAGAGAGATGAATCAAGATAACTACTATATATCAGGCAATCAAGATAAATTTAAACTATATATAGTCGCAGACGGAATGGGAGGCTATAAAGGAGGAGAAGTTGCAAGTGCGATTGCAATAACATCAGCCAAAAGTTATATAGAAAATAATTTTGATAAAATAGAACACGATAAAATAAATATACAAAAACTAGTAAAAAGTGCTATGGAATATGCAAATATGATAGTATATGAAAAATCAAAAGAAAATGAAGCACTTACAGGAATGGGAACAACATTAGAAATATGTTTAGTATATAATAATAGAGTATACATAGGTCACGTTGGAGATAGTAGAATATATAGAATACGAAAAAATTTCATTAGAAAAATAACAACAGACCACAGTTATGTTGAAACATTAGTTAAAGATGGAACTATTACAAGAGAAGAAGCGGTAACGCATCCTAAAAAAAATATGCTTATGAAAGCAATTGGGTGTAGCAGTTATGTAGAACCAGACATTATGGTTAAAGGGTTTGAAAAAGAAGACATATTAATTATGACATCAGATGGATTAACAAATATGGTAACAGATGAAGAAATATATAATATAGTAAAAGAAAATGTTACAGTAGCAACAAAAAAACTGGTGGAAAAAGCAAATGAACACGGTGGGTATGACAACATAACAGTTGTAATAATTTATAATAATTAACAAGGGAGAATGTATTATGAATTTAGAGGGTAGATTATTAGGAACTAGATATGAAATAATAGAAAAAATAGGACATGGCGGAATGGCAACAGTATAGAAAGCAAAATGC
>CANOPV010000070.1 GCA_947568605.1 uncultured Clostridium sp. | reverse complement strand
TCAATTCTTCGCTAAAATATTTAAAAATATGCTTTTGGCTCCAATCGCTGCGCTTGGCTTCGCCTCACGCTTCGCGAAGTTGTCGCCCGCAAAAGCAATTTTTAAATACCTTTTAGCTCGAATTTCATTAAATAAAATGTTAAAAAAATAATTATTTAACTCGAATTGTCATAAAAATACAAAATTATAAAATGTAGAGAAATGTAGGGGCGAAATCGGTAAGGAATGCCTGTAAGACGCGACCAAATTTCGCCCTAAACAAAATTTATAGAAAAATTAAATTTACACGTGTAGGGGCGATTTTAATCGTCCGCACTTCGAAGGCTAGACCTTGGCTCCTTTATTTAAGGGGGCTGTCGTGCTTGGCACGACTGGGGGTTCTTAATGATATTAATTAAGTTTTTCGTTTCCCTTCTTTTGCATAAAATTATTTTTTATTTTAAATTGAACATTCAATTCTTCGTTAAAAATATTTAAAAATATGCTTTTGCTCCATCTCTACGCGAACGTGTCGCATAAAAGCAATTTTTAAATACTTTTTAACTCGAATTTCATTTTAAATAAAATAGTAAAAATAATTATAATTAAAAATAAAAGGAGTAAAAATGAGTACAATAGTTGCAATTTCAACCGCATTTGGAACAGGTGGAATAGGTATAATTAGAATGAGTGGAAAAGAAACATTTAATATACTAAACAAGATATTTGTTCCAAAAAATAAACAAAATATCTCAGAAATAAAAGGTTATACAATAAAATATGGAAATATTATTGATAATGAAAATAATAAAATAATAGATGAAGTATTAGTTTCATATTTTAAAACACCAAAAAGTTATACAACAGAAGATATGTGTGAAATAAGTTCTCACGGAGGACTTATTATTATGAGAAAAATATTAAATATATGCTTAAAAAATGGTGCAGAATTAGCAGAACCAGGAGAATTTACAAAAAGAGCTTTTTTAAATGGAAGAATTGATTTATCACAAGCAGAATCTGTTATAGATATAATTAATTCTAAAACTTCAAAAGAGGCAGAGGCAAGTATAAATCAATTAAATGGTTTTTTACATACTGAAATAATGAAAATTAAGGAAAAGATATTATCAATTATGGTAGACATAGAGGCTTCTATTGATTATCCAGAATATGATATTGAAGAAGTGTCAAATACTAAGGCTTTAAATATTTTAAATGATGTTAAAAGTGATTTATTGAAATTAGAAAATACATTTTCAAATGGAAAAATCATAAAAGATGGTATAAAAGTTGCAATAATAGGTAGAACCAATGCAGGAAAATCTTCGTTATTAAATGCAATTTTAAGAGAAGAAAGGGCAATTGTAACAGATATTGAGGGTACTACAAGAGATACTATTGAAGAGGCAATTTCAGTTGATGGAATTCCTATAAAAATAATTGATACAGCAGGTATTAGAGATACAAAAGATGTTGTTGAAAAAATTGGAATAGATAAGTCAAGAGAAATTGCAAAAAAAGCAGATTTAGTTATAGCGATTTTTGATTCAACAAAAGATTTAACAGAAGAGGACGAAGAAATCTTAAAAATTATTAAAGACAAGATAAATATAATTGTATTAAATAAAATCGATTTAAAAGGCAAAATAACGCGAAATAATGATAAATTAACTAAAATAAACAAAGATATTATTGAAATATCTGCATTAAATAATAAAGGAATAGATAAGATTTATGAAAAAATTTCAGAATTATTTAATTTAAGTAAAATTAATGTAGATGATAGTGTAGTTATTACAAATGAAAGACACAAAAATGAAATAACTAAGGCTATAAAAAATGTTGAAAGTGCAATTAATACTTTAAATGAAAATATGCCAATGGATGTTATTACAGTTTTTATAAAAGAAACATTAGAAGATTTAGGTAATATAACAGGAGAAAGCGTTTCAGAAGATATTATAAATAATATTTTTGCTAAATTTTGTTTGGGAAAATAATAAAAATGCACATACAAAATTGACAAATATAACATACAAAATAGCAGTATATATTGTATATGTATTGAAAAATAAATAAAAATTTAAACGGTTTGACAAAATGATTAATGAAACACAATTTTTTGTTTCATAAGAAAATATTTAGAAATAATTACAGTTCAGACTTTTATAGTTTTTCTGCTCAACTACCTTCGGCAAGTATTAATTTTTTCCATTTCGCATCTTCCCACTGATGCTGTAACGATACTATCGTATCTAACAGCATTCAGCGGTCCCCCCGGAGATGCTCATTTGAGAAAAAATTAATATCTTGCCTCACGTCTCGCTTTAAATATTTTATTAGTCTGAAATGTAATAGAAACAATAAAAAATGGAGGAAAGAAATGAATTATTATGCAGGAGATTATGATGTAGCAGTTATCGGAGGAGGACACGCAGGATGTGAAGCAGCACTTGCATCTGCAAGATTAGGAATGAAAACATTAATGTTTTCAATTAGTTTAGAGGCAATTGCAAATATGCCTTGTAATCCACATATTGGAGGAAGTTCAAAAGGTCATCTAGTAAGAGAAATTGACGCTTTAGGCGGAGAAATGGGTAAAAATATTGATAAGACCTTTATTCAAATAAAAATGTTAAACAAGTCAAAAGGACCTGCTGTATATTCTTTAAGAGCACAAGCTGATAGAAAAATGTATCATATAGAAATGAAACATACATTAGAACAACAAGAGAATTTACATATTAAACAAGCAGAAATTACAAAGATAAATGTAGAAGATGGAACAGTAAAAAGTATTGAAACAAATATAGGCGCAATTTATAATGTAAAGGCAGTTATACTAGCAACAGGAACATATCTAAAAGGAAAAATATTTATTGGAGATGTTTCATATCAAAGCGGACCAGATGGCGTTTTCCCAGCAAATGAATTATCTAAGTGTTTAAAAGATTTAGGTATAGAAATTGTTAGATTTAAAACTGGTACTCCTGCAAGAATTAATAAAAATTCAGTAGACTTTTCAAAAATGGAAATTCAAAATGGCGATGATGAAATCGAGATGTTTTCTTTTGATGATGAAATTAAAAATATTAATCAATTACCTTGTTATTTAACTTATACAAACGAAAATACTCATAATATAATTAGAGAAAATTTGCATCGTTCGCCACTTTTTGCGGGCGAAATAGAAGGAACAGGTCCTAGATATTGCCCATCAATAGAAGATAAAGTTGTAAGGTTTAGCGATAAACCAAGACATCAAATTTTTATTGAGCCTGTTGGTTTAAATACTAATGAAATGTATGTTCAAGGGATGAGTTCATCATTGCCAGAAGATGTGCAGATTGCAATGTATAGAACTATTGCAGGTCTTGAAAATGTGGAATTTACGCGTCCTGCTTATGCAATTGAATATGACTGTATAAATCCATCACAATTAAAGTTATCATTAGAAATTAAGGGTATTTCAGGAATGTTTTTTGCAGGTCAAATTAATGGAACTTCTGGTTATGAAGAAGCAGCAGCACAAGGGCTAATTGCGGGGATTAATGCTGTACAAAAAATTAAAGGTAAAGAGCCTGTTATATTAGATAGGTCTGATGCGTATATTGGCGTTTTAATTGATGATATTGTTACAAAAGGAACAAATGAGCCATATAGAATGATGACTTCTCGTGCAGAATATAGATTACTTTTAAGACAGGATAATGCTGATATCAGATTAACTGAAATTGGTCATAATGTAGGTTTAATTTCAGATGAAAGATATGATAGGTTTATAGCAAAAAAGAATAATATTGAAAAAGAAATTGAAAGAATTAAAAATGTTATTATAAAGCCTACAAAAGAAGTAAATAAGTTATTAGAAGAAAAAGAAACAACACCGATATCAACAGGAATAAGACTTTCAGAATTATTAAAAAGAACAGAAATTACTTATGATGATTTAAAGGTTATTGATGAAAATAGACCAGATTTGACATTAGCAGAAAAAGAGGAGGTTCAAATACAAATAAAATATGAAGGATATATTAAAATGCAGGTTACACAGGTGGAAAAGTTTAAAAAGTTAGAACAAAAGTTATTGCCAGATAATATAAAATATAGTGAGATAAATGGTTTATGCTTAGAGGCAAGACAAAAGTTAGATGCTTTAAAACCAAATTCAGTAGGACAGGCTTCAAGAATATCAGGTGTTTCACCAGCGGATATATCTGTGTTATTGATTTATTTGGAACAATTAAAGAAAGGTTAAAGTAAAAAAATAAGCATCTTGCATCGTTTTTTTTACTTAGGAAATCCTCAGCGTATGACAAGTACGATTCCGATATTTTTTTATATTATATGAAAGTTATTCTACAATTCTTCGTTAAAATTATTTTTTTAATTCATTGGCTCCAATTAGCGAAGCAAACTTGTTGCATAATTTCATTAAAAAAATAATCTTTTAACTCGAATTGTATTTTGAAATTGCATATTAGCGTAGTGAAACTACTTTGTTCTAAAAATTTTTACAATATACTATTTTTTCAAACTTTACTAGTGTATTAGAAAGGAATTATATTATGGAAATGGATGTTTTTTCAGAAGATTTTAAAGAAATGTTAAATAAAATTAATTTAGTGCTTAATGATAAACAAATTAATGATTTTTATGTATATATGTTAGAATTACTTGAATGGAATAAAAATGTAAATTTAACTGCTATAACTGAGGAAAATGAGGTAATTCAAAAGCATTTTATAGATTCTTTAACAATTTTAAAGTATATAAATGATGATGATAAAATAATTGATGTTGGTACAGGTGCAGGATTTCCGGGAATTCCTTTAAAAATAAGCAATAATAAATTAGATATAACTTTGTTAGATTCATTAAATAAAAGGATATTATTTTTAGATAATGTTATAAAAAAATTAAGTTTGAATAATATTAAAACTATTCATTCAAGGGTAGAGGATGCAGGGATAAATTCTTTATATAGAGAAAAATTTGATATTGCGACATCAAGAGCAGTTGCTCAATTAAATATTTTGTTAGAGTATTTGTTACCATTAGTTAAAGTGGGTGGCAAATGTATTTGTATGAAGGGCGGAAATATTGAGGAGGAATTGTCTAACAGTACAAGAGCATTAGAGGTTTTGGGAGGAAAGATTGAAAAAATAGAGAGTTTTGACCTTCCAAATAGTAATATAAAGAGAAATGTTATAATTATTGAAAAAATAAAGGCTACGCCTAAGATATATCCAAGGAAAGCAGGCACACCATCAAAAAAACCTTTAATATAAGTCTTGTTCATTGTGAAACAATAAAATTTAAAAATATTTTTTAATTTAATTTGTGTATTCAATTCTTCGCTAAAATATTTAAAAATATGCTTTTGGCTCCAATCGCTAC
>CANOPV010000069.1 GCA_947568605.1 uncultured Clostridium sp. | reverse complement strand
GCAAGTTCGGAGGCGGGGAATACCCGTGAGCCTGGAAAACTAATTTTGAAAAAAAATAATTTTTAGCCGAAGCAGAGCGTAGCGATTGGAGCCAAAAGAATATTTTTAAATATTTTAGCGAAGAATTGAATGTTTAATTTAATTTAATTTAAAAAATAATTTTAACGAAGAATTGTATAACAAAAAATCATATTTTTATTTTTCAAATTTCAAGTATTTTGATGATAAAACGCCCGAATACTTGTCTATTATGATTTTATCTGATTTTTTTACATCTATTTGAATTCCATCATCTTTCATAAATTCTAAATATCCGCCTGGTCTATTTAAACCTGCTAAACTTTCTGGAATTCCTATTGCTTTTATTACAAATGGTGAACCTATTTTTTGTCCATTTATTAATACTACATTTCCATCACACATAATTGATGTTGTTAATGTTATTCTTTCATCATTTATGGATATTGCTTCTGCTCCTGCATTTTTTAATTCATTTACTATTTTTATTAAATCTGTTGAATGTACTAATAGATTATTTACATCAATTATTCCTAAACCCATTGTTTGTGAATTTTGGGTTGTACTATCTGCGATTGTTATTATTATTCCTTTTCCTGTTACATCTGTTAAACCTAATAATTTATTTGCTGTTTTTAGCTCTTCTTCTAAATTTGCAGAATTTGAATCGTTTTTTGTTGCTTCTGCTCTTTTTTCTTCTAATTCTTTTTGTTCTCTTAATAAACTAGAATATGTAGAGTCGTATTTTTCTTTCCACCTTAAAACTTCATCTCTTAATTCATTATCTTTACTACTGTTTGTCCCTAATGTTTTGTTGGCTTCTTTTATTGTGTTTAATTGTACTATTATTCCTAATGTAAGTAAAAAACACATTATTCCAATAGTTATTGATACATATTTTTTATTCAAATTTTACACCTTCTCTCTAAAAAATGCTTTGTCTGTATTTACATTTCCGTTTATAAATATTTCTCCTTCTTTTTCTTTTTCTTTTTCTAATATTGCTTTTAAGTATAACATTCTTGTACTTATATTTGATGCGTCTCCTAAATTTACTGTCTTTTTTTCTCCTTCTAAAATTAATATGTAATTTTCTTTATTTTCAACATTAATTTTTGTAATATACTGTGATAAATTGTTATTCTGTGCTGAATCTACAATTTTTAATACTGTTTCTAATTTTTTTAAATCTTTTTCATTTAATCTATTTCCTACATTTATATTCTCTATGTTTGTTGAAAATCCTGTTATTATTGCTGATTCTAGTTTAATATAACTTTTTTCTAGTATGTAGCCTTGATTATTTATATATGCATATTCGTTATTTTCAATTTCTACCATATATGTTGCTGTTCTTTCTTCTACTGTTATGTTTATTATATTTGGTAATTTTCTAGTTATATATACTTTATCTATGTAAGCATTTTGTTTTATATTGTTTTTTATTTGTCTTTTACTCATTTTATATATATTTTGTCCAATTTCTAATTCAGATAATTTTATACATTCGCTTATATTTGTTTTTTCGTTTCCTATTATATTTATTTTCTCTATATTAAATATTGGAGACATAAAAAATAGTAGTATTGCAATTATTAATAAAAATAATATACACAGATATTTTATAAGTTTTGTGTTTTTATTTTTTTTATATGCTTGTCTGTGTTTTTGTTGTTTTTTGTTTATTTTTTTATTAACTGGTTTATTTGTTTCTTGTAAATTTAGTCCTATTACTATTTCATCATCAATATTATATTTTTCTCGTTTTCCTTTTTTTTGTAGGGTAGAATTTTTTGTGTTTCTACCCTTTTCGTTTTTTATCTTTTTTGCCATTTATTCACCCTCTTCAATTTTTATATTTGCTCCTAATTTATTTAATTTTTTGTCTAAATTTTCATATCCTCTTAATATATATTCTATGTTTTCTATTTTTGTTTTTCCTTTTGCATTTAGTGCTGCTACAACTAATGCTGCTCCTCCTCTTAAATCTGTTGCTTTAACATTTGTTCCTGTTAGTTTTCTTACTCCTTTTATTATAGCACTTCTTCCTTCTATTGTAATCTTTGCTCCCATTCTTTTTAATTCGTTTGTGTATTTATATCTGTTTTCAAATATGTTTTCTACTACTATTGATGTTCCTTTTGAGGTGCATAACATACTTGCAAATACAGATTGCATATCTGTCGGAAATCCTGGGTATGGCATTGTTTTTATATCTACGCTTTTTATTTTTTTTACTGATTGCATTGTGATAGTGTTTTTTGTGCTTTCTATTTTACACCCACATTCTTCTAGTTTGTGTATTACTGGTGTTAAATGTTCTGGAATTACATCTGTTAGTTTTACTTTTCCTCCTGCTGTTGCTACACTGCATAATAGTGTTCCTGCTTCAATTCTATCTGGCATTATTTTATAACTTGCATCTCTTAGTCTTTTTACTCCTTTTATTGTTATTACATTGCTTCCTGCACCAGTTATATTTGCTCCCATTTTGTTTAATATGTTTTGCAAGTCTATTATTTCTGGTTCCATTGCTGCATTGTTTATTGTTGTTGTTCCTTCTGCTAATACTGATGCAAGTATTGCATTTTCTGTTGCTCCTACACTTGGAAAGTCTAATGATATTTCTGTTCCTACTATTTTATCACAATTGCACCTAATATTTCCACCATTTTCTTCAATATTTATTCCTAAATTTTTAAAAACTTTTAAATGTAGGTCTATTGGTCGTGTTCCAATATCACATCCTCCTGGATATGAGAATGTTGCTTTTTTCATTCTTCCTATTATTGCTCCTGCGAGTATAACTGATGACCTCATTTCTCTCATTAGATGTTCTGGTATTTCACTTTTTTCTATTTTTGTCGCATCTATTATTATTTTACCATTATTCTTCTTTATTTTGCAACCTAAATATTTTAATATTTCAAACATTACTTGTGTGTCGTGTATTTTTGGTACATTATATAGTTTTGTTATTCCTTTGTTTAATATTGTTGATGCTATTATAGGTAATGAAGCATTTTTTGAGCCTGATACAGATATTTCTCCTTCTAGTTTTTTTCCTCCTTCTACTATGTAACTTTTCATAAAAAATTCACCTTCCTTTATGTAAATATATTATGCTTAACATAAAGTTTTGGTGAATTATATCAAGATTGTGAATTTTTTACATCATAATTTCTAAAAAAATGTATTTATAAAATTTTTAAAAAATAAAAAATCTTTCATCTGCTCTAGATGCCATTGGACTGCAATAATGTTGTCTTTTTCTATTGCTTCTATTGTGCCATCTTCTGCTATAGATGAAATATTAAATCCATTTGCAACATCTTTAATAGATTGTTTATATTCCTTTGCTGTCATTCCTGACCATTCTTTGTATATTTCATTTGTTAATATTGCATATTCAAGGTTGCTTTCTATACCATTTTCTTTCCATATATCAGTTAATTTTTTTCGTTCTTGAATTGATTTCATTCTTTTTGCAATCCATTCTTCATCATATCCTTTTGTACGATATAAATCTATTGCTCTTTGTAATGAAATAGATGGATCAAAAGTTTCATCAATTCTTTCTTTTCCTAAATGTGCTAGCCATTGCTTTATTGGTTCTGCATTTTTTGATGGAATTGACTCAATTATTCGGAACATTCCTTCAATATCGCATACATCTGTATTATAATATTTTCCATCTATTGCTTTTAATTTCAACCCGTTACAATTTGTAACGGGTTCATTTCCTTCATCCTTTAATCTCTTTTTTAAAACTCTCCAATATACATTTAGACTTTTACTTTCTGCTAAAATACCAACGATATCAACAATACTGATATAATATTTTTCTTCTTCCTTATTCCAAATCGTTCTAATTGTTTCATTATTAAAAATTTTATTGATTAATTGTTCCTTTTCTATTTTATTTTCTAATTCATTTTCCATATTAGCACCTCTTCTTTTTTATATTGTTTTTTTGATAATATATTTATATCATATACCAAACAAATTTTCAATAGCTTTTGAAATTTTGTTTGATAATTTTCATTGCAAAATTTGACATTTTTAACATAATGTGTTACAATATAATTGCTAGATTTTATTACTAAAAGGAGGTCCATTTATGGATGTTTCTGCAAAATATTCAATTATTAACATCGATGGTACCGAATCTATATCTATTCGGTACAAGACAAAAGTGGAAGGAGAACAAAAAATTGAAATTTTAAATTTTACTCTTCTTCCGATTTCGGCAAAAGAAATTGGACTTTTAAGGAAAGACACAAATAAGGCTTACTTAATTTTAAAAAAGGGAGGTTCTTTATATTTTACTGAAATTCCTATGGAAATGCGACTGTTTTCTCAATTGCACTACATTCACAAGTGTAACACTTGCTCTCGTTTATCTGCTCTTCCTGACTGTCAGGGCGGTTGTGCAAAAACTCGTAATTCATCAAGATTTATTGAGAAATATGATTTCATTACTAATGGAATTGAAACTATCAATTTACTTGATACTTCTTTGATAGTTAACGAGTGTTGTAATTTTCAGGAAATTATTCCTAGGAAAATTGAAAAATTTTCCCAAGAAAAAAGAGTAAGAGAAATATCCTTTTGTGGACTCTAAACTTTTAAACGGCTCAGTAGTTATTACATCTGAGCCGTTTTACTCTTTGTTCTATTTTACATTTTCGTAAATAATACTTCTATGTTTTCTAATGGTAAATTTGTTTTTACATTTATATATTCCCAAGTGGCATTTTCTATTTTTAAATATTTTCTTATTTTTTTAGATGTTTCTGGCATAAATGGCTCTATAAAATTTGATATATTTGCTATCATATTTGCACACGTATACATTATATCATTAAATTTATTCATATCTTCTTTATATTGTATCCAAGGTTTTTGTTCATCATAATATTTGTTTGCTTCATCTAAGAAATTCATAATTATATTTGTAACTTCTCTAAATTCTATTTTTTCCATTAATTCTGAAATTTTTGTATATGTTTGTTCAATTTTTTTCTTAATTTCTTCATCCATTCTTCCGTTTGGAATTTCTGTAATTCCTTTATATTTTAATGTTCTATTTACAAAATTTCCTAATTTATTTGTAAGTTCATTATGTGTTGCTACATAGTCTTCTACTGTAAAGTTTGAATCTTTTTTTTCTGGTCCATTTTTTATTAAATGAAATCTTAATGTATCTATGTTAAATTCTTTTACCGCTTCTAATACCGTCATTCCTATTCCTTTACTTTTTGAGAATTTTTGGTCATTGAAATTTAGGTATTCTGTTGATACTATCATATCTGGTAATTTATAATTATCTTCTAATGCTAATAATAAACCTGGTAATATTAGAC
>CANOPV010000068.1 GCA_947568605.1 uncultured Clostridium sp. | reverse complement strand
GCTGAAATATTTTCTGATAATACATAAGGTTCAATTTGATATTTATCAATTTTTATTCCCATTTTATTTTTATTAATTAAATCAATTTTTCCTGATAAATTTTTTAATTCTTCTAAATTGTTTGAATTATTTAATTGTATTGTAATTTGACTTGATAATTTTATTCTAATTATATCTTTAACATCTTGTATTAAATTAACATAGCCCTGTCTTTCGTTATGTTGTACATCTTTTAAACTTATATTTGATAATACTTCTATTAATTCAATAAATTCTTCTATTGTTAAAGCACTTTTTTTTAAGTCTATAATTAATTGCTTTAAGATTTTTGCTTTTTCAGTAGAATTGCTTAGTTGCTCATTTATACTTTTAATATCAATTTTTACTGTATATTGAGGTTTAACTTCGTTTTTTATTGGTTTTTTATTTTTTATATTTGACTTACCTGTATTATTATCATTTTTAATAGTATTGTTTGATTTAATAGGCTCTTGTTTTTTATCTATTTCTTTTTGACTTGATTGCACCTTTTCAACTGGAATTGTATTTTCTGAATTTACTTTATTTTTGTTGTCTAATAATTTTTTCAATTCATTTATTTTATCAATTGGTATATCAAATTCAAAACTTATTAATTCTTCTTTAAATCCTTTTTTTAATAATTCAATAATTTCTTCATCTTTTAATTTCAAACTTTCCATATATTTACTCCATTTTTTTATTTATGTATCCACCCAAATCTAAAAAGATTCGGGTGGATAAAATACCAAGTTACAATTTTTAAAGTGTCACAACATCGTACAACTCATTAAGAAAATCAAATGCTTTAACCTTTCTTTCACTGTCGAATTTTTGCACATAATTATTAATAAATGTACTTAAAATCATTATTATCTCAGGTAAAAAACATCTTTGATACATTTCCTTAAAAATGACGTCTTTAAACGAAGATGGCATTTTGTAAGTAAGCATATACCTACAACTTTCGGATATGATTTCACGGTTTTTCTCTTCGATTGAAGATAAACCCATTTTTTCCAAAATATATAAAACCTTTTCATCAGTTTCTAATTTTGAATTTATTTTCTTTAATGCTTTCTCAAAGGGCTTAATTCCTGCCATACATTTCATTTCGGAAACGAGATTTTTAGAAGTAGTTTTAGTTATTACTTCTGTTTTTTCAGAAACAACAATTTTAGAACTCTCTTCAATCAGTTTCTCGCCTTTTTCAGAAGACCCTTTTAAATCTCCTTTGTCTGATTCATCAGAATCGGAATTTTCAGAAGACTCTTCTGTCTTGGTTTCCGTCGTCTTAATAGTATGAACCCGCTTGTAGTAATTTACAACAGTAAGTATAAATTTTTGTGCTGTAATAGCAATTCCATAAGGTTGCATTGCTGATTTTACTTTTGTGTTATACATAGTTGATAAAGAATAAACTGAACAATTGAAACTTTTTGAAAATTTAGTCCAGTTTAAACTACCTTCCTTCAAAACACTTCTGATAATTTTGGTCCATCTGTTTTCTGTTTTTTTGGTTAACCCTAACCATCTTGATACAGAGTTTATCAAGCATGTATCAGTGTCAGCATTCTGAATAAGTTCCTTTAATTCAGGAATTTTTTCAATTTCGAAGTATTCTTCGGTAGAATATTCAGAACGACGCTCATAGCCCCCTCCCTTATTTACCGTTTTGACAGATTTCTTCTTTTTGTCGCCCTTTTCAGTTTTCACTGATTTTGAAGATGCCGATGTTGCTTCTTTTTTTGTCGAACTCTTGTTGTTAGGTTTAGCGTCGATAGTAGCGTTGTCGTTTTTGCCGTTTGTTACATTGTCATCGGTAGCAAGGGAATCTTTATTGTCTTCCCAAGCCATTGTAACAACACCACAATGATACATTGCTCTTAAAATGTTCATAGACGGCTCATTTTCCGAGAGAAAGGTTATTATACCCTTTTTTTCATCCAATGTGAGTTTGTTGTTAGGAATCTTTTCTTCATTAAAGCCCCGAACTAACTCATTAAAAACCTGGTCCTCATCGTAGTTTTTCAAAGTTGCACTAAACATACTTTTTTCCTCCTGTAAATTAAATTTAGTATAGAATTGCGACTTGGTATTTCCAAAATTTTTGAAATATAGAATAATCTAAATTTCAATAAATACTTTGGAAACATTCCAACGTGCATATATAGTATCATACTTTTTACATAATTTCAATACATAATACTTAAAAATTAAAAAATAACAGTCCATAAAATATGGATTGTTATTTTTTAATTTTTAAGTATTTATTTTTTCTATGTTATCTGTTATTACAGCAACAACCAAAGTTTGTAAATAATAATAGGAATATTATTATAAAGAATAATATTTCTGTATCATTTCCACAACCACAGCCACAGCCTCCAAATAAGTTACTTAATGGATTACCATTGTTGCATCCACATCCACAATTTCTTGCTTCTTCTTGCATAAAATTACCTCCTTATTTTTTTATATATAGTATGATTTTTTCTTAATTTGTGTTACAATTAAGAAAAGTTTTTTGCTCCGCTACCTTCGGCAAGTATATATTTTTTTCATTTCGCGTCTTCCCACTGATGCTGTAACGATACTATCGTATCTAACAGCATTCAGCGGTCCCCCCGAAACGCTCATTTGAGAAAAAAATATATATCTCGCCTCACGCTTCGCTTTAAGTATTTCGCCTAAAAGCAGTATTCAGAAAAAGACAGGTATTTTAATATTTATTTTTTTAACATTTTAACGACGCGCAGTTTGGGAGGATATTATTAACTATAACTTATATTAATAATGAGTATACAAATCTTTTTAAATAAATGATTTTATGATAGTCCGACCAGTAAGGCGTTTAAAATGTAAAAAAGTAAATAATTAAAATAACTGGCTTATAATAAATTTGAATTATAAAAAAATAAAACTGAAAGGAAAATGATGTAATGAAACATATAGAATTGTTGTCTCCGGTACGGAGATTTTGAGTGTTTAATGGCTGCTGTACAAAATGGTGCTAACGCCGTATATCTTGGCGTAGAAAATTTTAATGCAAGATATTCTGCTACAAATTTTAATTTAGATGATTTAGAAAAAGCAATAAATTATGCTCATCTTAGAAATGTAAAAGTACATTTAGCATTAAATACTTTAATTAAAAATGATGAATTAGAAACTGCTATTCAAATTGCAAGTAAAGCATATACACTTGGAATTGATGCAATAATTGTTCAAGATTTAGGGCTTGCTTCAATTTTAATAAAATCTTTTCCAGATTTGCCAATTCACGCAAGTACTCAAATGACTATTCATAATTTAGAAGGTGTAATTGAGGCTGAAAAATTAGGCTTTAAGCGTGTTGTTCTATCTCGTGAATTATCGTGTCCTGAAATAGAATATATTTGTAAAAATTCTAATATAGAAATTGAAAGTTTTATTCACGGAGCACTTTGTATTTCTTATTCTGGTCAGTGTCTATTTTCAAGTATGATTGGTGGACGTTCAGGAAATAGAGGTAAATGTGCACAAGCGTGTAGACTACCTTATGAATTAATTGAAAATGAAACTTTAATTGATAAAGGTTATTTATTAAGCCCAAAAGATTTATGTGGTTTAGAATTTTTGCCTCAATTAATTAATGCTGGTGTTTGCTGTTTCAAAATTGAAGGAAGAATGAAATCTCCTGAATATGTTGGAATTGTTACTAAAATTTATCGAAAATATATTGATAAATTTCTTAATAATTATAATTATATTATAGATGAAAAAGATAAATTAGATTTATTGCAAGTATTTAATCGTGGCAATTTTTCAAGTGGTCATCTTTCTTCTGAATATAATAATAATTTAATTTATAAATTTAAACCTAATAATATGGGAATTTATATTGGAAATGTATCAAATTATAATGAAAATAAAGGTCATATTTCTTTAAAATTAAATTATCCATTAAGTATTGGAGATAGTATCAGTTTTGAAAAAGAAAATTCTCAATATACCGTTTCTGAATTAATGATTGGAAATACAAATATTTCGAGTGCAGAACCTAACAATTATGTTAAAATCGGTCGTATGAAAGGTAGTATTAAACCCGGTGATAAGATTTATAAAATATCTAGTAAGGACTTAATTGATAGTATAAAACCTACATATTCTGGAAATGAATTTATAAAAAATAAACTTATAGGAGAAATTAATATTTATGAAAATTCACCTATAACTTTTAAAGTAAAACTTTTTAATAATTCTAAAATAAATACTATTATAAAATCAGATATAATGCCTGTACCTGCTGTAAATGCTCCTATTTCAAAGGAAAGAATTATTGCTCAACTTTCAAAAACTAATAATACTTCTTTTGAATTTGAAAAAATAATAGTAAATTTAGGCGAAAATTTATATATATCAAGTATAAGTAAATTAAATGAATTAAGAAGAAATGCTTTATCTCAATTAGAAAATATGATTATTGATAGTTATAAACGCTTACCTATATCAGTAACTTTACCAATATATGATAATATTTCTTATTGTGATAATTCTAAAATTTCTTTATTATTAAATATTTTAAACAATGAAATTGATTATTATAATTTGAAAAATATAGATAAATTATATATTCCTTTAAAGTATTTTTGTAATAAAAATTATTCTGATTTATTAAGAAATTTATCTAATAATTTTAATGTATATATTTATATGCCAACTATTATTAGAGATAATTATAGGAATTTATTTATTAATAATATTCAAAATGCTTTGAATTTATATAATATTAAGGGTTTTGTTATTTCTAATTTAGGTGATTTAGTTTTATTAAAAGATTATATTGAAAATTATGAGATTATATCAAATTATACTTTAAATGTTTTTAATAATGAAAGTGTATTAGAACTTTTAAAATATGGTATAAATACTATTACTTTATCTCCTGAATTAAATAGAGATGACATTAAAGATATTGGCACCATTCGGACGCAGACGCCCAGAGAACACCCCTACATATAATATGCCAAATCTCGAACTTATTGTATATGGTAATTTGCCTTTAATGAATTCTAATTATTGTTTATTGGGTAAGACTAATAAATGTTATCCTGAATGTAAAACACAGGGTGCGGTACCCCGTGCCCCTACAATAAAAAATTCAAATTATACTAAAAATTGTTCTTATTCTAATAAATATTATTTAAAAGATAGAATGGGATTTTTATTTAGATTAATTCCTGATAATATTCAGACAGTTACTACAATTTATAATAGTAAGACTACTTTTCTTGATGTTTCTGATTTGTCTATAAATTGTTTTAGAATTGATGTTTTAGATGAAAGCATTGATGAGATTAATGAGATTATTGATAATATTAAAAATGGTACGAGATTTG
>CANOPV010000067.1 GCA_947568605.1 uncultured Clostridium sp. | reverse complement strand
GAAATAGACAAATCTCCACTTGGTTCAGCATCTATTTCACAAGTGCATAAAGCAATATTAAAGAATGGAGATATTGTTGCTATAAAAGTAAAAAGAAAAGATATTACAGATTCTGTTGAAAAAGATATAAAAACAATGAAAAAAATATTTCATAGATTTGGTAAACTTGTTAAAATTGAAAACATTATAGGAGGAGAAAAAGCATTAGATTTATACTTAAAATGGATATATGAAGAAACTGACTTTCAAAATGAAAAAGAAAATATAAAAATATATCAAAAATTTGCAAATAATGTTAATGGAAAGATTGATAATACAAAAGATATTAAAGTTCCAAAAGTATATGAAAAGTTATGTACAGATAATATTATAGTTATGGAATATATAGATAGTAAAACAATTAATAAAATGGAATTAAACGAAGAAAATAATAAAAAAATTGCAATTGGAATTAATAGTTATATACAATCTAGTTTTTATGCATTACTAAATAATAAACAAATTGTATTTCACGGAGATCCTCATCGGTGGAAATATATATATAGACAATGAAGGAAATATAGGATTTTTAGATATGGGGTTATTATTTGTATTATCAGAAGAAGATGCAAAATTAACTAAGCAGTTTTTTATAAGTGCATATTTAGGTAATTATGAAAAAATGTATGATTTAGTAATTCCATATTCTAAAATGCCTGAAAATATGAATATTAAATTTAAAGAAGATGTAAAAAAATATTGCAATGAAATTAATACAAAGGAATTAACATATTATTTTACAGATATGATTAATATTTGTATAAAATATGAAATGATACCGCCTAATTATTTGTTTTGTATGGCAAAAGCATTTGTATGTTTAAATGGAATAAATGCATTTTCAAATAATCTAACAGTAGGAAAAGAATTACTTAAAGAACAAGTTATAGAATTTTTTATTAATAGAAATTTAAAAGATTATAAAGATATAATAGAAGATAGTATAAAATTTGTTCCTAAAATTGTAGAAAGTACATATAAATATGGTCTAGTAAAAGGCTTGACAAAGCAAATGGTACAAGTAGAATCTTTATACAAAGATTTAGAAAAAACATTTAAAAATTATAAAGAAATGATAACACTAATAACAGATAAATATAATATGGAATATTAAAAAAGTATATACAAAAAAATATAAATATGATAAAATCAATTTAATAAATATTTATTAGAGTAGAAAAAGAATAGTTAAGACTTAGTAAACGGGAAGTTGTTACTAAGGCAAGAATAATATTTGCTTATTCTTTTTCGCATTCCGCTAATAAAGATATGAGGAAGTAATATACTCTCTTTTTCTTTTGATGCGGAAATAAAAGAAAGGGAGAGTTTTTATGAGTAAAAATAAAAAAATTATAATAACAGCAATTCTTTTAGCAATGCTTATTATTTTATCACGATTTCTTTCAATAAAAACACCTATTTTAAAAATAAGTTTTGCGTTTGTGCCTACAATGTTATGTGCAATATGGTTAGGACCTAAATGGACAGTACTTTTAAATGTTTTAGGAGATGTCATAGGAGCAACACTATTCCCAACGGGTCCATATTTTATTGGTTATACTATAAGTACTGCAATAGCAGGATTAATTTATGGATTATTAATTTATAAAAAAGAAATAAATTCATTTACTAATAAAGAATTTATAATAAGAGTAATTATTTCTGTAATATTAGTGTCTATCATTGTAAATATGGGATTAAATACATTATGGACAAGTATAACATCAGGAAAGGCATTTCAAGTATTATTTGTAACAAGAATCGTAAAACAAATTGTAATGATTCCAATACATATAATTGTAATTTTATTTTTAGAAAGAATGTTAAGAGGTCAATTTGATAAATATATAAGGAGCGAAGATGATTAAAATAGAAAATGTTTCTTTTAAATATAAGAATAGTGATTGTAAAATATTGGATGAATTAAACTTTTCAATTGAAGATGGAGAGATAGTTGCTATTGTCGGTCAAAACGGATCTGGTAAATCTACTATTGGAAGATTGATTTCAGGAATTACTAAATTAAAAGAAGGTAAAATTATAATTGATAATATAGATATATCTAAAAATAAGAATTATAAATTAATTCAAGACAAAGTGGGAATAGTATTTCAAAATCCTGAAAATCAAATTATATTTAATAATATATATGATGAAATTTCATTTTCACTTAAAGATTTAGAAAAGTCAGAAGTTGAAAAAAGAATAAACTTAGCATTACAACAGGTAGGAATGCTTGAATTTAAAGATAATGATTTATATACATTATCTTTGGGGCAAAAGCAACGAATAATGATAGCAGAAATTTTAGCAAGAAAGCCAAAATATATTATTTTAGATGAACCTACTACAATGATTGATAGTGAAGGTAAACAAAAAATATATGAAATAATAAAAAATTTAAAAAAACAGGGATTTACTATAATTTGTATAACAAATTTAGCAGACGAAATTTTATTAGCAGATAGAACATTTATATTAAGTAATGGTAAAATTGTTTATGAAATTAAAAAAAATGATTTAATAAATAAGTCTGATAAATTAAGTGAATTTGGCATAAAACAACCTACTATAATAAAAATTTTAGCAAAGTTAAAAGAAAATGGAATAATATTAAATTTAAAAGATTTTTCAATAGAAGAATTGATAGAAAACTTGAAAGGAAAAATTATAAATGAAAAATATAATTAAGTTTTTAATATTCATAATATATAGCACATCTATATTTTTTTTACCAAATAATAGATTAATCTTGATTTTCCTTACAATAAATTTATTAGTAATGTTTTTAATAAGAAAAAAGTTTAAAACTATAATAATAAGTACATTAAAAATTTTCCCATTTATTATATTTACTTTTTTTATTAATTGCTTATTAGATAATATTATAAATGCAATGTGGATAGGTATAAAACTAATAATAGTATGTAATATTACAATTATATATTCAAATATTACCAATATTACTCGGAATAGCAGAAACAATAAAACTAATATGTACACCACTAAAAATATTTAAAATTAATACAAATGAAATTAAAGTATTAGTATGTATTTCTTTATCAATGCTTCCAATATTAAAAAAAGATTTATATGAAGTAAAAGATGCGTGTATTGCTAAAAATATATCTTTTAATATTAAAAATATAAAGTATATATTATTAAAATTTTCTTCATCAATAATAAAAAGAGTTAATCAAATTGAAGAAGCACTAATTGCAAAAGGGTATGGTCAATAAAAAAATATTATATAAAATTTTCCAATAATGCAGCACCGATTATTCCAGAATCATTTTTGAATTTTGAAGCACATATATTTAATTGTAGCAATTTTTTACATATATCATCTAAAAAATATTTTGAATATTCTGACATACCTCCACCTAAAAGAATATCTTTAATATTGTAATGCTGTTCAATTCTTTTTATACCAATTATAAAATTTTTAATATAATCTTTTAAAATATTTATAGCATCAGAATCTCCTTTTTTTATAGATTTGAATATCTGATTTCTTTCGTAATTGTTATTTTTAATTTTATTATATTGCTGAGATAAACTATAAAAACTATTAATATAATTATTATAACTACCATTATTCTTTTTATTAATTTCAATAATATCCCATACAATTTTATCTATACATTTGTAATTTTCAATATATGACACTCCTAAATCTGAACCTAATGTAAACATTAAAAAATTATTTACATTACTAAAATAACTTTCACATATTCCTGCACATGTAGAATCATTTTCTATAAATATACATACATTATACTTTTTAAATTCTTTTCTAAACTCAATTTTTTCAATATTTATAGATGAAGAACCTAAAAATATTGCATTTTCTTTATCAACACCACCAGGACATCCAAAACCAATAGATGAAATTTTATTAATACTAATATTATTTTCTTTTATTAATCTGTCAATTAAATTTAAAAGCAAATTTATAAAATATTTTGTAGATAAATTTATATTTGTATTTTTATTAATTTTATTAGGGATATAAATTTTATTTTCTAATTTATCTGTAAATTTATTATATAATCCACAAGCAATATGATTTGCTCCAATATCAACACCAATACTTTTCATTGCTATCTCCTATAAAATAGTTCTACTTATATAATTATAATTATTAAAAATAAATAAATCAATGGAAATTTTGTCCATAACTATACACAATTTCAAAAAAATGTGATATACTAATACCTATAAAACTTAATTCAAAGGAAAGGAAAATGAAAATGGGATTTTTTGATAAATTAAAAACAGGATTAAGTAAAACAAAAGACTCTTTTAATAATCAAATAAACAATGTATTTAGTACATTTAGAAAAGTTGATGAAGAATTATTAGAAGAAATAGAAGAAATACTTATAATGTCAGATATAGGATATGAAACATCAATAGAAATAATAAATAAACTAAGAGATAAAATAAAAAAGCAAAACATAAAAGATTCAGAAGAAGTAAAAAATGCTTTAAGAGAAGAAATGAAAAATATATTAGATGAAACAGAAAAAGACCTAAAATTAGAAACAAAACCATCAATAATATTAGTAGTAGGAGTAAATGGAGTAGGAAAAACAACATCAATAGGGAAAATTGCAAACAAATTAAGAAAAGAAGGAAAAAAGGTAGTAATTGCAGCAGCAGATACATTTAGAGCAGCAGCAGTAGAACAATTAGAAATTTGGGCAAATAGAGCAGGATGCGACATAGTAAAAAAAGAAGAGGGAATAGACCCCGCATCAGTAGTATATGATGCAATAAAAATAACAAAACAAACAAATTCAGATGTATTAATTTGTGATACAGCAGGTAGATTACACAATAAAAAATATTTAATGGATGAATTATCAAAAATTGAAAAAGTAATAGATAAAGAATTAGAAGAATGTTCAAAAGAAGTATTACTTGTGTTAGATGCAACAACAGGTCAAAATGCAATATCACAGGTAAAAGCATTTAAAGAAACTACAAATATTACAGGTCTAGTTTTAACAAAATTAGATGGAACAGCAAAAGGTGGAGTTGTAATAGGGATTGTTAATGAAAATAAAATTCCTGTTAAATTTATTGGGGTTGGAGAGCAGATTGATGATATGGAGATTTTTAATGCTGTCGATTTTGTAAATGCTATAATTTAAAAAATAATCAGCATCTTGCGTCGTTAAAATTTAGATAAAAAATACTTGACGTACACAAGTACGCCTCCGTTTTTTTACTAAATTTTGCCTAGCAATATACTAATTCTTTTTCAAATTAGTAATTAGATTAAATTTAATTCTTCGCTAAAATATTAAAAATATGCTTTTGACTCCAATCGCTACGCTTTGCTTCGGCTTAAAATTATTTTTTTCCATTTCGCGTCTTCCCACTGATGCTGTAACG
>CANOPV010000066.1 GCA_947568605.1 uncultured Clostridium sp. | reverse complement strand
TAATTAGATAGACCAGGTTTTGGAGGTACATTGAATAAATGATATAATCTTCCTTTTCTCATATCAGCATCGACTAAAATTACTCTTTTACCCGCTTGTGCAAATGCTATTGCTAAATTTGATGATGTCCAGCTTTTTCCCTCTCCTGGTAATGTACTTGTTACTACAATTGTTTTTAATTCTTTACTTGAACTCATAAATTGTATGTTAGTTCTTAATGTTCTAAAAGTTTCGGAAATTGGAGATTTTGGATCTCTTTGTACAATTAATTCCTTTTTCATTTTATTTTCTTCCTCCCTTTTTTATTGGCATATCTGATTCATATAATGGAATTTCTGCTAGTACTGTTAATTTAGTATGCTTGTCTATATCTTCTTGCGATTTTATAGTTGTATCTAGCATATTAGCAATTATTGCATATCCTACTGCTACTACAATTCCTATGAATGCAAATATAACAATATCTTTTGTATGATTAACATTATTTGGAGCCGTTGGTACTTCTGCTTGTTCTATAACATTAATATTATTAATACCA
This sequence comes from uncultured Clostridium sp., assembly GCA_947568605.1. Taxonomy (GTDB): domain Bacteria; phylum Bacillota; class Clostridia; order TANB77; family CAG-508; genus CANRES01. The sequence goes on along the minus strand of CANOPV010000066.1, from coordinate 4,910 downwards.
TAAATTCTTGCTACTTCCTCTGGGAAAACTTTTGCTAATTCATTTGCTATTAATGCAGCATATTCTGGGTTTTCATTTATTATATTTATTTCCAGCATCTCACTATCTCCAACTAATTTTATTGAAACATCTTTTTGTAATGCTGATGCTGACATTTCTATTCCTAAATTTTTTATAACTTGTTTTAATAAACTAGGAGTTTTTACTAATTCACTATATGTAGGCAATAATTTTTGATTTAACGTTACTTCTGCTTGTGTAATAGAATCTGCTCCTTGTGTATTTGTAGTACTTGCCTCATTTTTTGCTAATATTAATCTAGTCCAGGCTCTATATGTTGGTGTAACCATTGTTAAAGTATATACTATACCTAATAAAATAAAAATTATTATAATTAAAAGCATATATACTTTTCTATTCCAAAAAATATTAAATAGTTCTTTTAAATCTAATTCTTCCATTCTTTCTTAAAATTCCTTTCTCATTTTTATCTATTGTAAAATACTTTTATATTATATATTAAATATGACATTTTTTGCAATACTTTTTTTATAAATTTTTAACTAATTTTTAAATTTAAAATTTATTTATAAATTATTTTTTACTTCATTTATAATTTTTTGTTTTGCTTGTTCTAGTGAGTAAGGTAGTAAACAACCTGCTGCTCTTGGATGACCTCCTCCACCAAACATTATACATACATCAGATACATTAACATATTCATTCGAACGCAATGATGCTTTAAAGCCCTTTTCTGTTTCACGTAATAAAATTGACACTTCTACATTTTCTATATCTCTACCTACTTCAACAAGTCCCTCGTGGTCTCCTGTTTCAGCACCTACTTTTAATTCGTCTTTTTCTGTTATATATGTAAATGTAATTTTTCCATCATCTATAAATTCTAACCTATCTATTACTAATTTTCTAAGTTCAAAATGTGGTTTTGATTTAACTTGTAATACTTTTCTATATATATCAGATACATTTACTCCTTTATTTAATAACCAAGATGTAAACTCAAATGTTTCTGAATTTACTCCTGAATATTGAAATCCTCCTGTATCTGTTATAATTCCTGTTAACAAACATTCTCCTATTTCTTTTGTAATATCTATATTTAGATAATTTAATATTTGTGCACAGGCTGGACTTGCTGGGTCAACATAATTATAATCTGCAAACATTTTATTACTTCCGTGGTGGTCTATATTTATTGTTATTTTTGCCTCTTCAAATATCTTCTCACTACTATTTAATCTTTTTAAATCTGCACAGTCTAATGCAATAACTAAATCATAATTAGATTTATCGTTTTCTTTTTTTACTTCATTTATACCTGGCAAAAAGTTAAATGCTTTTGGAATCTCTGATATTATTAAATCTGATTTTTTTCCTAATTGGTTTAATGCTAAGTACATCGCTAAACTACTACCTATTGCATCTCCATCAGGACTTTCGTGTGTTAATATAGCAATTGTGTTTGCTTTTTTTATTTCATCTGAAATATTATCTAATGTCATTTTCTTCTTTCCTTTCTTGATTATCTTAATATATTCAGTATGTCTTTGAAGAGTGGGCGATTAAAATCGCCCATACATTTTTATTAAGGTCTAACCTTCGATGTACAGACGAAAATATCCTCCAATACAATATATACTAATCTAAATTAGGTTTATCGCCAAAACCTATATCTTTTAATATAGAATCTATTCTTGCCCCATATTCTAATGAATCATCTAATTCAAATATAATTTCAGGTGTAATTCTTAGATTTATTCTTTTGGCTAATTCACTTCTTATAAATCCAGATGATTTTTTTAAATTTGCTAATGTTTCTTTTATATTTTTTGAGTTTAATATACTAACATATACTTTTGCATATTTTAAGTCAGGTGTAACTTTTGCTTTTGTAACACTAATCATTCCCGTAACATTTGGGTTTTTTAATTCAAAAGAAATTATATTACTAATTTCTTTTTTTAATTCTTCATCTACTCGATTAAATCTATTATTGTTTTTTTTCATTTTAGATTTTCCTTTCTCGTATTTTTAATAAGCCTACGAAGAGCGGGCGATTAAAATCGCCCCTACACATTATTGGAAAAAGAATTAGTATATGCTCACCAAAATTTAGTGAAAAACCACAGTCGTACTTTTGTACGTTGAGGATTTTTCATCTAAATTTTAACAACGCAAGATGCTAATTATTTTTTCAATAGAATTATCTTTTTATTTCCTCCATAACATAAACTTCTAGTGTATCTTCTTCTTGTATATCATTAAATTTATCAATTTGGACTCCACATTCATATCCTGATGTTACTTCTTTTACATCATCTTTAAATCTTTTTAATGATATTAGTTTACCATCGTGTATTACAACGTGATCTCTAATTACTCTTATTCCTGCATTTCTAGAAATTTTGCCATCTGTTACATAACATCCTGCTATTGTTCCAACATTAGAAACTTTAAATGTTTGCCTTATTACTGCTGTTCCTATGACTTTTTCTTCATAAGTTGGGTCTAACATACCTTTCATTGCTGATTCTACATCTTCTATTGCTTGATATATTATTGAATATTGTTTTATTTCTACTTCTTCTTTATCTGCCATTTCTCTTGCCATTGGCTCAGGTCTTACATTAAATGCAATTATAATAGCATTTGAAACTTTTGCTAATGTAACATCTGTTTCTGTAACTCCACCTACATTTGCGTGAATTACTTTAACTTGAACTTCATTATTAGATAATTTTTCTAAACTTTGTTTAACTGCTTCTACTGAACCTTGAACATCTGCTTTTACTATTAAATTTAATTGTTTCAATTTTCCTTTTTCTATTTGACTGAATAAATCATTTAATGTTACTCTTGAAGTAGCATTTATAGATTTTTCTCTTGCTTGAATTCTTCTTCTTTCAATTAAATGTTTAGCAGTTTTTTAATCTTTTACTTCATAAAATGTTTCTCCAACCTCTGGAACTTCTGTTAAACCAACAATCTCAACTGGGGTAGATGGTCCTGCTTTTTTTACCTTTTTACCTTTTTCATTTGTCATTGCTCTTATTCTACCTATAACAGAACCAACAACTATTGTATCTCCAACATCTAATGTACCCCTTTGTACAAGTGCTGTTACTATTGTTCCTTTTGTTTTATCAAGTCTTGCTTCAATAACAACTCCTTTTGATTGTTTATTTGGATTTGCTTTTAATTCTTTCATATCTGCTACAAGTAATACCATTTCAAGTAATGTATCTATATTTGTTCTTTGTTTTGCTGAAATTGGTACAAATATTGTGTCTCCTCCCCATTCTTCTGGTACTAATTCATATTTCATTAATTCTTGTTTAACTTTCTCAACATTTGCTCCTTCAACATCTATTTTATTTATTGCAACTATAATTGGAATTCCAGCGGCTTTTTCGTGGTTTATGTCTTCAACAGTTTGAGGCATAACTCCATCATTTGCAGCAACTACTAATATTGCTATGTCTGTAACTTGTGCTCCTCTTGCTCTCATACTTGTAAATGCTTCGTGTCCTGGTGTATCTAAAAATGTAATTTCTCTGCCATTTACTTCTACTTTGTATGCACCAATATGTTGTGTAATTCCACCTGCTTCTCCCTCAATTACATTTGTTTGTCTAATCGCGTCTAATAATGATGTTTTTCCGTGGTCAACGTGTCCCATAACAACAATAACTGGTGGTCTTGGTTGTAAATCTTCTTCTGAATCTTCTGTATCATCAAATAATATGTCTTCTTCTGTTACTACTTCTTTTTTATTTGCTGTTATTCCAAATTCTTGTGCAATTAAAAAGGCGGTATCAAAATCTATTTCATTATTTATTGTAGCAAGTATTCCATAGCCTAAAAGTTTTTTTATTACTTCTCCTGTCGTTTTCTTTATTTCTGCCGCAAAGTCTTTTACTGTTATAGATTCTGGTATAGTGATTTCTGTTAATTGGAATATTTTTTGTTTTGTTCTTTCTTCATCATTTTTTGTATTCTTTCTTTTATTTTTTCTTCCTCTTGTAGTTGTTAAATCGTAATAATCTAACATTCCACCTTCTGAATCATTAAACATATTAGAAAGTCTACTTTCTTGTTTTAATCCTTTTAATTTTCCTTCATTTATATCAAATTGATTTGACTTTTTAGATTTGTTATTCTTTTTATTATTCCTGTTTTCATCAAATCTATTGTTTTTTTGCTTATCGATTGCTTTATTGTTATATTCTCTTACATTTTCTTTTTCTATTACATCTGATGCCATTATATTTTTAATATTTTTTTCTATACCTTTTTCATCAAGTGGTCTTCTATTATTAAATTTATTTTGGAAGTTTCCATTATTGTTATTATTTCTATTTTGTCTAAAATTATTATCTCTATTATTTCTATTATCATTTTGATAATTATTATTTCTATAATTATTTCTATATCCATTATTATCTGATGAATTTCTATTATTAAAATTATCAGTATTTCTTCTGTTTTCAAAATTATTATTTTGTCTATTTCCCCAATTATTATTTTTATTATTTCTATAATCTCTATTTTCAAAATTATTTCTATGCGAAAAATCATTTTGTCTATTTTCTTTATTATTTTGAAAACTTTTTACATCAGTATTAGTATTTTCTAAATTTTCTCTAATTTCTTTCTTATCTTCATTTTTTTCTTCTAGGTCTTTTGCTTTAATATTTTCTGATTTCTCCTCTTTATTTAAACCAAATAACTCACTACCTGTAAGAGGTTTTGAGGCTTTATTTCTATATACAATATTGTAATCTTTATTTGTATTTCTTTCTACAAATCCTACTCCATTATTTTTTGATTGTTCTTGTTTTTTCTTTTTCTCTTCATTTTCTTTTTGTTTTTCTTCTTCTGATATTATT
>CANOPV010000065.1 GCA_947568605.1 uncultured Clostridium sp. | reverse complement strand
AGGAAAAAGAAAATATTACAGCAATATTAACAAATGCAAATACAGGAATAGGAATAAATAATGTATTAAAAGAAATTGAAAACATTATGAAAGAAGATTTAGAAAAAAATGCAATAAAAGGTAGAGTAGGAAAAATCATAAGAGTATTAGTAGTAGGAATACCAAATGTGGGTAAATCATCATTTATAAATAGAATAGCAAATAAAACATCAGCAATAGTAGGAAATAAACCAGGAGTAACAAAGAAAAAACAATGGGTAAGAGCATCAAAAAATATAGAAATATTAGATACACCAGGAGTATTATGGCCTAAATTTAAATCGCAAGAAGTAGCATTAAATTTATCATATACAGGAACCATAAAAGATGATATACTACAAAAAACAGAAATAGCATTTAATTTATTGACATTTCTATTAAATAACTATTATAATAATGTAATAGAAAAATATAAACTAGATAAAGAAGAAATTAATAATATATTAAACAATAAGCAACAAGAACAAAATCAAAATATTTATGAAATAATGCAATTAATAGGAAAAAAAAGAGGAGCAATAATTTCAGGTGGTAATGTAGACGACGAAAAAACAGCAAGTATTATATTAGACGATTTTAGAGCAGGTAAGTTAGGAAAAATCACATTAGAAAAAGCGATTAAAAACTAATTGCCACTTGGAGTTGTTGTTCATCAAAAGAAAATCCTCAATGTACAACAAGTACATTTCCGATATTTCTTTTTCGAACCCCTAGCCAAATAACAATTATTTTTCAATCTAAGAAAAAGGAAATGAGATAAAAGATGAAACAAAAAGATGAAATAAATATGATGTCTCCATTAACGTGGGCATACATTGGAGATGCAGTATATGAACTATATATTAGAAATCATTTAGTAAACACTACAAACTTGAAACCACATAAATTACATATAGAATCAATAAAATATGTAAAAGCAAAATCACAAGCAAACATTTTAGAAAAATTAGATAATTTCTTAACACAAGAAGAAAAAGAAATTGTAAGAAGAGGAAGAAACACAAAAAATCATCATTTACCTAAAAATGCAGATGTAAACGACTATATGTACTCAACAGCATTTGAGGCATTAATAGGATATTTATATTTAACAAAAGAAGAAAAAAGATTAAATGAAATATTAGAAAAATGTTTAGAAATATAAAATAAATTATTAAAAATAAAGGTTATTAAAAGGGAGAAAAAATGCAAAATTTATATGGAATAATATTATCATATATTTATATAGGGTTACTGTTTGGGTTATCTAAATTATTTGAAAAGAAAAGTAAAGAAGCAAGTAGAAAATTTATACACATATCACTTGCAGGATATTGGATAATAGCAATGTTTTTTTTCGATAATGTAATATGGGCATCAATTGCACCAGCATCATTTGTTATAATAAACACTTTATCATATAAACTAAATTTAATAAAAAGTATGGAAAGAGAAGAACAAGACGGATTTGGAACGATATACTTTGCAATCGCAATATTAATTTTATCAATAATAACATTTGGAATAATAAATAACTCAATAGTAGGGCTTGCAGGAATGTTTGTAATGTGTTTTGGAGATGGATTTGCAGCAATATTTGGTAAGAAATATGGAAAAAGGAAATATACAATAGGCGGTACAACCAAAAGTTATATAGGTTCATTAACAATGCTAATAATATCATTCGGAATAATATTTGCTGTATTTAATTATTTAGGAACACCTTATGCTATTGCAAAATCCGCATTAATTGCAGTTATAGCAACAATTGTAGAAGCGGTATCAATAAAAGGAACAGACAATATAACTGTACCATTATTAACATCAAGTTTAGTATTTTTATTAATGTCATAAACATTAATTTAACAAAGTAGGGGCACGGGGTACCGTGCCTCTAAATTAATTTTAATGTTAGCCAAAATATGTTGGTGGATAATTATATGAAAAAATAAAAACGAAGACCAAATTAATGGTCTTCGTTTTTAGGAGCGTCTTTTATAATTAATGATGAGAAAAATTTACCAAAATTATCACGCCAAATATTATAAAAGAACAGTGCGAGTGCATACAAAGGAGTACACCATACAATTGAAGCAAGAATAGAAAAAAACGATTTTTCTAAATCTTCTACGCCTATACCGAATGCGTACCGATTAGTAATATCGATTTCAATTATCTTGCCGAATAAAAGAAGTAAGAGTACAGTGAGTATGCAGATGGTCGTAGTCCAAACAATAAGGCAAGCCCAGGCAAAAATTTGCCTCCTTTTTTCAGTATGAATAGGATCCATTTCAAAAGAATGATTTCCTATATAAGCCCGTTTTGTCATAAAAATAACTCCTTTAACAAAGTATTTTTTGCAACATCTTAGCGTTGCTTATATATAATTATACCACCATATTAATTTTTTTGCAAATTTTAGAAAAACCATTGACATATTTTTTAATATAATAGATAATAAATATGTAAAAACAAAAAGATAAAATAATTAATATACAAAGGGAGGAAATAGTGATGTACATTTTTAATAGGATAACAGTTAATCCACAATTACCAAAAAGAATTAACAAACTTTCAGAAATAGCAAACAACCTTTGGTGGTCTTGGAATACAGATTTTCTTAAATTATTCAAAGAAATAGATATAGACCTATGGGAAACAATAGAAAAAAATCCAGTTAAATTTTTAAAATTAGTATCACAAGAAAATTTAGAAAAAGCAGCACAAAATACTGCATTTACAAAAGAATACGATAAAATAGTAGACGACTTTGAAAATTATATGAATAGTAAAAATACTTGGTTCAATAAAAACTATCCAAATAACAACAACAATTTAATAGCATATTTCTCAGCAGAATATGGATTAGATGAAATATTACCAATATATTCAGGAGGATTAGGAATATTATCAGGAGACCACTTAAAATCTGCAAGTGATTTAGGCTTACCATTTGTTGCAGTAGGACTACTATACAAAAATGGATATTTTAATCAAAAAATAAATGGATATGGAGACCAACAAACAGAATACAAGAATATAGACTTATATAATCTTCCTATAATACCAGTAAAAAATGAGAAAGATGAAGATTTAAAAATAAGTGTTAAATTACCAAAAGGAGACTTATACTTAAAAGTATGGCAAATAAATGTAGGAAGAATAAAATTATACTTATTAGATTCAGACATTGAAGAAAATATTGATGAAGAATATAAAAAAATAACTTTAAGACTATATGGTGGAGACCAAGAAATGAGAATACAACAAGAAATAGTTTTAGGAATGGCAGGAGTAAAACTATTAAAAGAATTAAAATTAGACCCTACTGTATATCATATGAATGAAGGGCATTCAGCATTTTTAATATTAGAGTTAATAAAAAATATAATAGAAGAAAAGAAAGTATCTTTTGATATAGCAAGAAATATAGCAACATCTAAAACAATATTTACAACGCATACGCCAGTACCAGCAGGAAATGACATTTTTCCAATTAATTTAGTAGAAAAATACTTTAAAGATTTTTGGTCAAAAATTAATTTAGAAAGAGAAGAATTTTTAAAATTAGGAATGAAACCAACACAAGAACTAGAACCAGGCTTCAATATGGGAATTTTAGCATTAAAAATAGCAGGAGAAAAAAATGGAGTAAGTAAATTACACGGAGCAGTTTCAAGAGAGTTATTTGGAGATGTATGGCCAGAAATTGCAGCAGCAGAATCACCAATAACTTATGTTACAAATGGAATACATACTTGTTCGTGGCTTGCACCTAATATCAAGAAATTATATAATAAATATCTAATGCCATACTGGCAAGATAGTATGTATCTTGATAGTGTTTGGGAGAAAATAGATAGTATTCCAGATGAAAAATTATGGGAAGTACACATAGAAAGAAAAGAAAAATTAATAAAATTACTTAAAGAAAATGTAACAAATAGATTAAGAAATAGTGGCGTAAGTTATGAAGAAATAAATGAAATCACTTCTAAACTAAACTCAAATGCTTTAACCATAGGATTTGCAAGAAGATTCGCAACATATAAAAGAGCAACATTAATATTTAGAGACTTAGAAAGAATAACACAAATATTAAATGATGAATCAAAACCAGTACAAATTATATTTGCAGGAAAAGCACATCCAGCAGATGTTGAAGGACAACAATTAATAAAATATATTCACGAAATATCAATGAAACCACAATTTAAAGGAAAAATATTCTTACTTGAAAACTACAATATTGCAATGGCAAGATATTTAGTATCAGGAGTAGATGTATGGCTAAACAATCCAAGAAGACCAATGGAAGCATCTGGAACAAGTGGACAAAAAGCTTCTGTAAATGGAGTAGTAAATTTTAGTGTTTTAGATGGATGGTGGGCAGAAGGATATAATTCAAAAAATGGTTGGACAATTGGAACAAATGCAGAATATACTTCTTATGAAGTACAAGACAATGCTGATAGTCAAAGTATGTATAACACATTAGAAAGTAAAATAATACCTGCATATTATGATAAAGAAAAAAATGGTATATCAAAAAAATGGATAGAATTAATGAAAAATTCTATAATTTCGACTGGTGGAAAATATAGTACTTCAAGAATGGTAGTTGACTATACAAATAATTTATATATGCCTTTATGTCAGCAATATAATAAATACTATTCAGATTTAGAATCAGTTATGAGATATAACAAATGGAAACAAGAAATAAAATTAAGTTGGGATAAAATAGAAATAATTCAAGAAGAAAATATAAATAATATAACACTAGATGCAGGAAATAATATAGAAGTAAAATGCAAAGTAAAATTACCTAATATAAATGTTGAAAATATTGAAGTTCAAGCATATTACGGAAAAATATTAGACAATGGTGTTGTAGAAAATATACTAAATATTCCAATGGAATTAATAAAGAAAAATGATGAAGAAAAAGAATATCAATATAAAGCAAAAATTGAATTAGTTTCAGGTGGAAATTACGGTTATACATTTAGAGTATTACCAAAACACGAAATGTTATTAGAAGCCACTAATTTAAATTTAATAAAATGGATAACAAAATAGATTAAAAATAAATCAATAAATTTTTATTTACAAAAGTTTTATCTAGAATATTACATTTATATTATAATTTTAAAAATTATATTGATAATATAATTTAATTCGTATAAAATATAAACAGAATATGAAAAATAAATAATTAAACATTTTTATAATTGAAATAACAATCGTAGGGGCACGAGGCATCGTGCCCAAAAAGAAGAGGGTATAACACTAATAGCCCTAGTAATAACAATAATTTTATTATTAATTCTCGCTGGAATAACCCTAAAAATAGTATTAGACAACAATTTTATAGACAAAACACAATTAGCAGTAGACAAATACTCAGAAGCACAAAAAAATGAAACAGAACAAATAAAATAC
>CANOPV010000064.1 GCA_947568605.1 uncultured Clostridium sp. | reverse complement strand
ATAAAAATGTTGTGAAATGAATTACATTAAAAATTTTATTAAAAATAATTTTTGCCTCACGCTTTGCTTTAACAAACAAAATTTATTGTACCATATTTTTCAAAAAAATGCAAATTTGACATCGATTTTGTTATATGATAAGATTTTGATATAATCTACATAGTAATATTAAATCACGCATATACTATTATTGAAAGGAATTTATGAATTTTATGAATAAAAAATTAAAAACACAAAATATAATTTATAAGGCTACTGAGTTTTCAGATTTAAGAGATGTTTTGAATAATAGTGTTAAATTATATCCTAATAATAATGCTTTCGTAATTAAAAATAATGATAATCAAAATGTAACTTACTCTAATATAACTTATAAGAAATTTCAAGAAGATATTAACTGCCTTGGTACTGCTTTAATTAATTTAGGGTTAAAAGGTAAAAGAATTTCTATTATAGGGAAAAATCGTTATGAATGGGCTGTAAGTTATCTTGCTATTATAAATGGTGTTGGTATTGCAGTTCCTCTTGATAAAGGTCTACCTGAACAAGAAATTGAGTCTTCTTTAAATAGAAGCTCTGCTGATGCTGTTATTTTTGATAAATCATACTCTGATATTATGAAAAAATTTCAAAATATGAATTCTACTACTGCTAAATATTTTATTTGTATGGATGATATTTCTATTTCTTCATTTAATTCTTTTTATAATTTAATTTCGAAAGGAAAAGAATTATTAAATACTGGTAATACTGATTTTTTAAATGCAGAAATTAATCCAGAAGAAATGAAAATTTTACTTTTTACTTCTGGCACTACATCTCTTTCAAAAGCAGTAATGTTGTCTCATAAAAATATTTGCTCAAATATTTATGCAATGCAACGTTTTATAAAATTATATGATACAGATGTTAATATGGCTTTTTTACCTTTTCATCATACTTTTGGTTCCACAGGACTTTTGCTGTTTCTTGCAAATGGTGTTACAAATGTATTTTGTGATGGTTTGAGACATATTCAGAAAAATTTAAAAGAATACAAAGTTTCTATTTTTGTTTGTGTTCCTCTTCTTTTAGAGGCAATGTATAAACAGATTCAAAAAGAAATTGACAAAACTGGAAAAATAGGAATTGTAGAAAAAGGTTTAAAGATAAGTTCTAATTTACTTAAATTTGGTATTGATATAAGAAGAAAACTATTTAAAGAAATTATAGATAATTTGGGTGGTAATTTAAGATTTATTGTTAGTGGTGCTGCTTCTATTGATAAAAAAGTGGCTGAGGGATTTAATGCTTTTGGTATTACTACAATTCAAGGTTATGGTTTGACAGAAACATCGCCTGTTCTTATTGCGGAAAATAAGTATTGTATACGATATGGCTCTGTTGGTTTTCCTTTAAGTAATGTGGAAATCAAAATTTATGAACCAAATGAAGATGGTATTGGCGAAATTATTGCTCGTGGTCCTAATGTTATGTTAGGTTATTATAATAATGAAGATGCTACAAAAGATGTTTTAATAGATGGATGGTTTCATACAGGAGATCTAGGCTATATTGATGATGATGGCTATATTTTTATTACTGGCAGAAAGAAGAATGTGATTGTTTTAAAAAATGGCAAAAATATTTATCCTGAGGAATTAGAAATTTTAATTAATAATTTGGCTTATGTTTCAGAAAGTATGGTTTTTGGTTTACCAAAAGATGATGATTTATTATTGTCTGCTAAGATTGTTTATAATAAAGATTATATTGATGAGATTTATCCTGATATTTCTGAAAATAAAAAAGATAAAAATCACCATTAATGGTGATTTTTATCTTTTTTATTTTTCATTTTTAACTCGTTATATATAAATTCAGGTATCATATCTTTATATTTTTCTATATTATTTCTTATATCAGTTGCACAAATTGGAATAACGGTTTTATCATTATCCACTCTTCTATCTACAATATGTAAATATTGGGCAACATATTTTCCATAAGGTTCACTACTATAAAAGTGTGTAGGCTTAACATCTCCTAAAATATTTATCAAATATTTCATTTGAATTTCTACACTTTCTTTGTCTAATCCATATTTTTTTGGCGGTTTTTTTGCAATTAATATTTCTACTTGTGGATATAATATTTTTATCCAATTTGCTCTTTTTTCTACAATTATATCTATTAAATCTGTTTCATATACTATAATATATAACTTATCCATTTCTTTTAATGCTGTTTCAATTAAAAATTGATGTCCTTTATGTAGTGGTGCAAATTTTCCTATTGTAAATCCTATTTTTTTATTATACATTTTAACTCCTAATTATTGTTAATAAAATTTTTTACAAATGATAATCTATGTATTGGGCATATTCCATATTCTTTTATTGATGCTATATGTGCTGCTGTTCCATATCCTTTATGTTTTGCAAATTGATATTTAGGATATATCTCATCATATTTTCTCATTATTCTATCTCTTGTTACTTTTGCAATTATTGATGCTGCTGATATTGAGTATGCTTTTGCGTCTCCTTTTATTATTGATTGATATGGTATTTGTAATGTGTCTATTCCTGTTAAGGCGTCTACTAATATTATATCTGGTTTAACTGATAATTCTTTTAATGATGTGGTTAAGCCTTTTTTTGTTGCGTTTAATATGTTTATTTCGTCTATTTCTTTTTGGTCTATTATTCCTACTGCATAACTTATTGCTTCTTGTATTATTTTTTCATATAGTTTTTCTCTTTTACTTTCTGATATTTTTTTTGAGTCGTTTATTCCTTCTATCATAGAGTCTTTTGGCATTATAACGCTTGCGACTACAACAGGACCTGCAAGTGGTCCACGTCCTGCTTCATCTATTCCACATATATAATTTATTCCTTTTTTATATAAGTTTTGCTCAATTTCTTTTAGTTTTGTAAGTCTTTCTATTTCTTTTTCTTTCATTTATTTATTTTAAATTACTAAAAATACTCCGCTATATTCTACTTAAAATTATTTTTTAACTTAAATTTAACATTCAATTCTTCGTTAAAAATATGTTTTTTTCGTTATACAATTCTTCGTTAAAATTATTTTTTAATTCATTGGCTCCAATTTGCTACGCAAACTTGACGCATAATTTCATTAAAAAAATAATCCTTTAACTCGAATTGTCTTAAAAAAGCAATTTTTAAATATTTTTAACTCGAATTTCATTTTAAATAAAATTGTAAAATAATGTTCACATTACGCTTAGCTTTTAGTAATTTTTCCCCTTCCTAATTTTGTGTTTTCATTTCGCTTAGTTTGTATACATATTTTCCTGATGAATTTTTTACTCCATATATATATATTACTTCTTCTGTTTCGTAATTTACTATATATCCATCACTGGCGTTTAGTGTATTTAGTCCCATTTCTTCTAAATTTTCTTGTGAAAGTATATAAAATTTTTCTATATTTTCTTCTTCACTTATTATTCCTTTATCTTTCATTGTATTAACCATACTGCTGTTATTGGATATTTGTTCTCCTAATAGTAATTCTTGCTTTTTTTGTTCTTCATTTTCAAATACTGTTTTTTCATTTATTATTCTTATTTGTGCTTGTATTAATAATAGGTTTGTTGTAATAGATTGTTCTTTTGCAGTAGTTACTATACTGTTGGCTTCATAGGCTGTAATTGATGCTAATAATATCATTATTACTACTATTATTATTAATGATATTATTGAGATTCCTTTATTGTTTTTTATTTTCATTTTGTACCTCCGCTTATATTATATCTAATTTAATTTTTTTTGTAAATATGTTTAAATTATTTTATTTTTTAATTTAAGCTAAACATTCAATTCTTTATTAAAAATATGTTTTTTTGGTTATACAATTCTTCGTTAAAATTATTTTTTTAATTCATTGGCTCCAATTAGCGAAGCAAACTTGTCGCATAATTTCATTAAAAAAATAATCCTTTAACTCGAATTGTTTAAAAAAGCAATTTTTAAATATTTCTAACAAAGAATTTCATTTTAAATAAAATATTAAAAAAATAAATAATTAAATATCTGTCTTTTCTAATTAGCGATTTTTATAAAATTTATTAAAATTTTCACACTTTTTTCACAAAAGTATGGTATTATTATAGTATGTTATGTTTATAATTAATTTATGGAGGTTTTTATGGATAATAATTTTTATAATTCTAATGATGGAGATACATATAAATTTGTAAATTCTAAAAATAAAAGTAATTTTAGTTTTTCTAAAAATATTTTAATACCTTTTGTTTCAGGTATTTTAGGAAGTTCAATTGTTTTGGGAGTAGTATTTTGTTTTCCAAATATACGTAGTTCTTTAATTCCTAAAAATGAGAATACGCTTGTTTCTTCTACTGTTGATAATAATTCAAATAATTATCAAAATATTGAGAATGCTCAATTAACTAGTGCTGTTTCTCTTAAAAATTATTCTGATACAGCAATTAGTGTAGCAAAAAAAGTTTTACCTTCTATTGTTGGTATTGAAGTCGAATTTCCTGTTACTTCTTCTTTTTATAGAATGAATTCGACTACTACTTCTTCTGGCTCAGGTATTATTATTAGCGAAGATGGTTATATTTTGACTAATAATCATATTATTAGTTCTTCATCTTCTAATACTTCTTTTTATTATTCGTTAGGTGAGGCAAGTAGTGTAAAGGTTTATTTATATGAAGATGATACTCCTTATGAGGCAAGTATTGTTGGTTCTGATGAGAAAACTGATTTAGCGGTTTTAAAAATTGAGAAAAATGGATTGGTTTCTGCTGAGCTTGGAGATTCTGATAGTATTAATGTTGGTGAGTTTGCTATGGCTATTGGTAATCCAATTGGTTTACAAAGTTCTGTTACTTGTGGTGTTATTAGTGCTTTGAATAGAAATATTAAAACTTCTGATGCTACTTATACTGTAATTCAAACAGATGCTGCTATTAATTCTGGTAATAGTGGTGGTGCTTTGGTTAATAGTGATGGTAAGGTTATCGGTGTTAATACTTTAAAGGTTTCTTCTACTGGTGTTGAGGGAATTGGTTTTGCTATTCCTATTAATTCTACAAAGGATATTTATTCTCAATTAATTGCGTCTGGTAAGGTTAAAAGAGCATATATTGGTATTACTGGTCAAAATATAGATGAGGCTACTGCTCAAAAACATAATTTAGTTGTTGGGGTATATATAAGAGAAGTCAAAGATTTTTCTCCTGCTCAAAAGGCTGGTTTAAAGGTTGGAGATGTTATTACTTCTGTTAATAATACTTCTATTTCTACTGTTGATAAATTGACTGATTTGATTTCTTCTCTTAATATTGGTGATACAGTTACTGTTTCTTATTACAGAGATGGAGATATAAAGAATATTAATATAACACTTGAAGAGGAAAATTAATGAACATTTAAAAATATGCTGAAAGCGGAGCGTGAGGCGAAAATTATCTTTTTTAACATTTTAACGACGCGCAGTTTGGGAGG
>CANOPV010000063.1 GCA_947568605.1 uncultured Clostridium sp. | reverse complement strand
TAATAATAATATTAATTTTTCTATTTAAGGGAGGAAAATATGGGAAAGAAAAAAAGAAAGAAAACTAGCAAACAAAAAAGAATAGATGAAAATAAAGAAAATATAAAAAATACAGAAAATAAAAAGGAGAAAAATAAAAAACAAAAAAAGCAAGTAAAACACCCAAAACTAAGAAAAGCAATAAAAATATTCTTTATAACAATATTTATACTAATGGTTATAGGAGTAGGAATTGTTGCAGGAATGTTATTTGGACTATTTGGGGGAGACTTAGCACTTACAGAAGAGGACTTAACATTCAAATATGAAAATTCAGTATTATTAGATATGGAGGGTAATGTAATTGCAGAATTAAGTGGAACAGAAAATAGAAAAATAGTAAGTAAATCTGAGATGTCTCCATACTTAGAAAAAGCATTTATAGCAATAGAAGATAAAAGATTTGAATCACATAGCGGAGTAGACTTACCAAGAACAATTAAAGCGACATTAACTTATATAGTCAAACGTGGAGAAGATGCTTCATTTGGTGGAAGTACTATAACACAACAAGTTGTAAAAAATATTACAGATGAAAGAGATAATAGCGGTATGGCAGGTGTAACAAGAAAAGTAAAAGAAATAGCACGTGCTTATGAATTAGAAAAAACACTATCAAAAGACCAAATATTAGAATTATATTTAAACTTAATTCCATTAGGTGGAGGAGGCAAAAATGTTTATGGTGTTGAAACTGCATCACAATATTACTTTAATAAAAGTGCAAAAGATTTAACATTAGTAGAATCTGCATATTTAGCAGGAATAACACATAAGCCTAATTCTTATGACCCTTATGTTGATGAAGATAAAAAAGAAGATAGAATGTCATATATAAATAAAAGGGTAACAACAGTTGTAAACGAAATGTTTGAACAAGGAAAAATAACACAAGAAGAACATAATTCAGCAATGGAAGAAATAAATAATGGTATACATTTTGAAAAAGGAAATTTCAGTACATCATATACATATTTAGCAGAAGAAGCAATAAAACAAGTTACAAAAGATTTACAAGAAGAACACGGATGGACAGCAGAAGTAGCAAAATTACACGTATATAGTAGTGGATACAAAATATATACAACACAAGATACGAGAATTCAAAAAATTGTAGAAGAAGTGTATTCAGGAAAAAAATATATTAAATATTATGGAGATAATCAAATACAATCAGGTATGGCAATCATACAAAATGGAACAGGGTACGTTGTAGGAATTGCAGGAGCGTTAGGAGAAAAAACTACTTTTGGAACAAATAGAGCAACATCCGCTTGGGGTTCACCAGGTTCATCTATAAAACCAATTGCAGTTATTGCTCCATCACTTGAAAATGGAATTATTACAGCAAGTTCAGTTATGGATGATACACCAGCAAGTTTTGGAAGATATAATCCAAAGAACTGGTATAGTCAATATAGAGGGTTATCAAATATTAGATTAATGTTACAAATTTCAGAAAATATAACAGAAGTTAAATTAATGCAAAAATTGACACCAAGAAAATCAGTAGAATTTATGAAACAATTAGGAATAACATCATTAGATGATACAAAAGATGAAAACTTATCATTAGCATTAGGAGGAGTAACCTATGGTATTTCTCCATTAGAAATGGCTACTGCATATTCAGTATTTGCAAATGGTGGAAATTATGTTGAGCCAACATTTTATATAAAAGTTGAAGATTCAGATGGAAATGTTATATTAGAACCAAAACAAGAAAAAACAAGAGTAATGTCAGAAGGAAATGCATATATAATGACACAATTATTAAGGGAACCAATAGAGGGTGCAGAGGGAACAGGTACTGCTGCTAGAATATCAGGAATGCAAGTTGGTGGAAAAACAGGTACTGCTAATAAAGATAAATGGTCTACACATACGTCATTTACAGGATTTACAACATATTATACAGGTTCTGTTTTATATGGATACGATTCTATTTTTAATACAAATGTGTCAGAAGATGCAAAAAGAATTTGGGCAGATGTAATGAGACCTGTTCATAGTGAATTAAAAGGAACAAATTTTACAGCACCAGACAGTATAACAAGAGCAAGTGTATGTAAAGATTCTGGATTATTAGCGACAGAATTATGTTCACAAGACCAAAGAGGAAGTAGAGTATATTCAGAAATATTTGTTAAAGGAGCAGTACCAGGAGAAAGATGTTCGTGTCACGTAAAAGCAACTATATGTAAAGAAACAGGAAAACTTGCAACAGAATATTGCAAAGATACAGAAGAAAAAGTATTTATAAGTAGAGAAAATAGTGAAAAAGATAAAGGATGGGAAAAAGCAAAAGATGCACAATATATGGTACCAACAGAACAATGTGATAAACATACTGCACCAGCAGATACAGAAAAACCAACAATAAAACTTAATGGAGATGCGACAATTACTTTAAAATTAAATGAAAAATATGAAGAAAAAGGTGCAACTGCAACAGATAAAGTAGATGGAAACCTTACAGAAAAAATAGAAATAACAATAACTGTTAATAACAAAAAAGTAGAAAGTGTAGACACAAAGAAAGTAGGAACATATACTATAACATATAAAGTAAAAGATAATGCAGGAAATGAAGCAACTGCTATTAGAAAAGTAATAGTAAGAGAAAAAGCATCAGATGGAGGCAATAATAATAATAACAATACTAATACTAATCAAAATAATGTCGTAGGAAATAATACAACATCAAATAATATACCAGACAATAAAATACCACCAACAAATACACAAGGAAACAATACAGCACAAAATAATACTGTTACAAACAATGCAGGAAATAACACTCAAAATTAATTAAAGTATTATTTAATACAGTTATATTTTTCAAAAGTGTAATTCTTTTCTAAGCAAATAAAAAATATGTTTTTGGTTATACAATTCTTCGTTAAAATTATTTTTTTAATTCATTGGCTCCAACTTGCTATGCAAGCTTGTTGCATAATTTCATTAAGAAAATAATTCTTTAACTCGAATTGTTCTAAAAAGGCAATTTTTAAATACTTTTTAGTTTGCAAATTGCAGTTTAAAAGTGTAGGGGCTAAATCGGTAAGGAATACCCGTGAGGAATACCGAATTTCGCCCTAAACAGAAAAATATTATTTATGCAAAATAAAAAATGTAGAGTAAGGTAGGGGCGACTTGTAGCCGTCCGCACTTCGAAGGCTAGACCCTAATAAATAATTTCAAATTGTATAAAGGAGATTTTTAATGGAAATTAAATTTTATAACACGCTTACAAAAACAAAAGAAACATTTAAACCCATAGACGAAAGCGAAATAAAAATATATACTTGTGGACCAACAGTATACAAAGACGCAACCATAGGAAATATGAGAACCTTTATATTTATGGATACATTAAGAAGAATGTTAAAATACAATGGATATAAATTAAAACACGCAATGAACATAACAGATGTTGGACACTTAGTTTCAGATGCAGACGAAGGCGAAGATAAAATGTTAAAATCTGCAAGAGAAGAGGGAAAAACACCATTAGAAATAGCTGAAAATTATACAAATAAATTTTTAAAAGACTTAAATGACTTAAATATTGATATGCCAGAAATTATATGTAAAGCAACACATCATATAAACGAAATGATAGAATTTGTAAAAAAACTGTTAGAAAATGGATATGCTTATGAAACATCAACTGCAATATATTTTGATGTTTCAAAACTAGATGAATATGGAATTTTATCAGGAATAAATTTATCAGAACAAAAAGCAGGAGCAAGAGTAGAAATAGATGATGAAAAGAAAAATCCTTATGACTTTGCATTATGGATAAAAGCACCTAAAAATCATTTAATGAAATGGGATAGCCCTTGGGGAGTATGTTATCCAGGATGGCATATAGAATGCTCAGCAATGGGAAGAAAATATTTAGGAGAAGAATTTGATATACATACTGGTGGAATTGATTTAATACCAACACATCACGAAAACGAAATTGCACAAAGTAAAGGAATATCAGGCAAGATTCCAGCAAGATATTGGTTACATCAAGAATTTTTACTAATAAATGGTGGAAAGATGTCAAAAAGTTTAAATAACGCATATTTACTAAAAGATATAATAGATAAAGGATATGACCCATTAACTTATAAAATATTTTGTTATTCATCAAATTATAGAAATAAATTAAACTTTACTTGGGAAGCAATAGAAAGTGCAAATAAATCTTTAATAAAATTAAAAGAAGGATATAATCAACATTTTATCGGAAATGAAGATATTAAAGATGAAATTTTAGAAGAATACGAAAATAAATTTCATCAAGCAATAAATGATGACTTAAATATGCCAGTAGCAATGAGTATAGTATGGGAATTAATAAAATATCCTAATAAATCTCAAAAAATTGCTAAATTATTATTAAAATTTGATACAGTTTTAGGTTTAAAAATTGATAAAAAGATAAACAATAATGTAGAACAATTGCCACAGGAAATATTAGAAATTATAGGAAAAAGAAAAAAAGCAAGAGAAGAAAAAAATTGGAAATTATCTGATGAAATAAGAAATGAATTAAAAAAATTAGGGTATAATGTAAAAGATGAAAAAGATGGAATGGTAGTTGAAAAAATATAAGTGATAATGTAATAAAGGATGATATAAATGGAAAAAGAAAAAATAGGCTTTTTCGAAAGAGTAGTTATAAGTATAAAAGATTTTGAGAAATATGATATATTTGCATTAGAAAGTTGTAAAAAAAGTTTAAAATATTTATTTACATTGATATTAATATTTAGTGTAATATGTACAATAGTATTTGGTTATAAATTTATTAATGGAGATTTATCAGAATTAGTAACACAAATACAAAATGAAGTAAATGGTGAATTAGAATTTAATATTGAAGATATGCAAGAAGTTATGAAATACAATTATGATATATTTATTATTGTTTTATTCTTTTCAATATTGACTGTATATTTTTGTAGCACATTTATAGATGCTGTAATTTTAGGAATATTAGGAATAATAGTTGGAAGAATATTAAGAATGAAGATAAATTATAAATCTACCTTTAATATTGGAATACATTCATTAACATTACCAGTAATATTACAATTAATATATCTTACAGTAAATCTACTAACAGGTTTTGAAATAAAATATTTTCAATGGATGTATGCAACGATATCATATATATATGTTGTAGTAGCATTATTAATGATAAAAACGGAGTTTATTAATCAGCAAATGGAATTAATAAAATTACAAATGGAACAAGAAAAGATAAGGCAAGAATTACAAAATCAAGAAGAAAATGATAAACAAGAAGAAAATAAAAATCCAGATGAAAATAAAGACGAGAAAAAACAAAAAGATAAAAAAGAAGAAAATGATGGAGATACGAATATTGGTGAAGCACCAGAAGGAACAAATGCATAATAAAACTGTATGAAAAAGTATAAAATTAGGAATTTTTTAATACAATTCTTCGTTAAAATTATTTTTTTAATTAGATTAAATATTCAATTCTTCGCTAAAATATTTAAAAATATGCTTTTGACTCCAATCGCT
>CANOPV010000062.1 GCA_947568605.1 uncultured Clostridium sp. | reverse complement strand
TCTTTCAAATTCAGTTATTAAATATAATTTAAATTCTGGACTTAACCAACTAGCAAACTCAAAAGCAATATCTGGATGAGCAAATGTTCCAATGCTATATCTACCACCTTTTGCAATAATTCCAATACTATTTGTTCTTTTTATCCATTGTGTAGGCGACATAGCAAAAGAGTTTTTTCCATATTCAGTTTTAATTTGGTCGAATTCGACCAAATTAAAACTAGCATTATGCAATTGTTCCCAAAGACCTATATAATCAATTGTACTAACTCTTCTTAACCAGTTTTTTACTGTAAAAGAAGGATCACTTGAATTTTGGTATTTAGCTAAATCAGTTAATGATATAAAATCTGTTTTATCAATTCTAATAACACTTATAGGAGTGTCTTTTACTATTATTTCTGTTTTTATAATTTCATTTTTCATAAAAAATATCACTTCCAATCTCAGTAAAATTTATATATATTTTAAAACAATTGTTTGTAAAAGTCAAGAGAATTTTCAAATATAAATCATAAAATAAGGAAGAATCCTATAAGAACAATTTTGTTCTTATAGGATTCCCCCAAGCCGTAGATTTTTTTGCACTTATTTTTATTAATCTAATTGTCTATATTTTTTTATTAATGCTGTTCCTATTAATAATGATATTACTAATGTTATTCCAAAAATGTAATATTCTTTTGATATTACTATTTTCTTTGCTCCTTGTGGTGGTGTTACTATTACTTCTTCTGCACTTGCTGAATCTCCTTCTGCTATTCTTATTGCATTAACTCCACTATTTTCTGTAATACTTTCAGTATCATTATCTGATGAACTTGTTACTCCTTTTACGAAGTCCCAATATAAGTTACCTTGTCTTGATGTATATGTTAATGGGTCTAAGTTACCATATATTGAAGAATAATCTCCTCTACCTTTTGAATTTTTTGAAGTTACTATCTCTACTCTATTTTCATAATTAAAGTCTGAATCGTCTTCTGGTGATAAATTCTTTTCTAATGTTAATCTTTTTGTTTCTCCTGGTTTAAAGGTTGCAGTTAATATTGTTTGATATACTGATAAATCTATTTTATTTGCTTCATCTATTGAATTCGCTGATGTATTATTTACATATTTATTTTTTAATAGATTTTCTGTTGTTATAGTATTCCATCCATATACTGAATTAGATTTGTCTTCATTATTTTTATAATCTGTTGAGTAATTTAGGTTATTTGTTACATAATCTACCACTTGTATATCTGTAATTTCATTTCCCGCTTCACTATTGTCTTTTACTGTTATATCATAAGTTATTTTTAGTGTTGCTCCGCTTAATAATTCTGTATCTATTTCCATATCAACAAAACCATCTTCACCTAAAATCCATTTAATATACTTAATTTTGTTATTTTTCCAGTCATCATAAGTTCCACCTGTTATTTCTTCGCCTGTACTAGATACTAAACTTATGTAAGAAACTTGTTTTACTATATCTAATTTTGCTCTTGAACGCTCTACTATACCAAAGTCTAGATTTGTAATATTATAATCATAAGTATATTTTCCATCTCCATTTGCAGTTGTAATTGTTCCATTAGTATTTTGATTTTTACTTCCTACATACTCCATTTCTAATTTCATATTATCTGTTGTTGCATACATATAACCTAATGTTATTAAATTATTAACAAGTTTTCTATTAACTTTTGAATCTTTATATGAGTTTAATATTTCTGTATTCTCATTTTTCAATGTTGCAAAATTTTCTGTTACTGTTTTTCTTCTTCCTTCATCATCTTTTGCATCTGAATATCTAGCATTTGTATCAATATCAGAATCTGTATACCAATATCCATTTGCTCCTAATGTAGTATTTACTTTCTTCTCTGTATTTTCGTAAGATTCACCATTATATGATTTCTCATTTTGTATGTTAAGTGCATTATTCTCATCATCAATTTTGTTTTTACTTGTTAAGGCAGTTTTGTCTGAATTTCCATACGCAAATCTCACAACATAATTTCCTGGTCTTATATGTATAAATTTATATGTACCCTCTTTTGTTGTTTCTGTTTGAGCACTTAATTTTTCTGTTCCATTATCTAATATTTGTATTAATTGAACTGTTGCACCTTGTATTAATATATCTTTTTCATCATATTGATTATTTGCAGTTTGTTGTCTTGAACCATTAATTACCCATTCTCCTGACGTTGCATCTTCAAATACAATTCCTGATATTGTTCTTCCTTCTTCACTTGGATTTTTGAATATTAATGTAGGTGATTTACTTTCATCGTCTTCATATTTTCCATTTTCAAATCTGTTTGTTTCAACAATATTTCCTGGCATTGAATCTATATCTATATATCCATTTGCTGTTTTATATCCATTAATTTCTGCTAAGTTTATAACTTTATAACCAGTATTTAATGCTTCACTTGTTAATGTTTTTTCAATATCTTTCATTTTTAATACAATATATATATATTGTGATTCATTATTTTTTAATATTGTATTATCTAATCTTATATATAATGCACTATATCCATTTGGCACATTCTTTTTAATTCCTCTTGAATTATATATACTTTCTGTACTATATTGATATTGTTTATTATTTTCTCCATATACTTTTGCTACTTCAAAATCACTATTATAATAATCAACTATTTCTGTTACTGTTCCTTCTACTGATGATTGATTTATTAAACGTATTTTGTATGTTAAGTATATTGAATTATTTTTGTCTTCATATCCTCCTGCTTGTGCTGTACCTGTATTAGTTTTATCTATTGTTGATAAATAATGTATATCTGAATTCCTTAGATAATTCATATATTCATCTGTACTATTTATTGTTGTATTATATTTTAAATCTCTTAATGCTTGAACATTACCATCTGATAGATTTCTATAATATGTTTTTAAATCGTATTCATTTACTCCAAAACTAAATGCTTTTCCATTTGCTGCTCTTTTATCATATACATATTCTCCTGGTACACCATTTATTGTTACATCTGCTTTTTGAACATCATTGTATAATGCCATATCAAATGTACTTCTGTATTGTACCCCTAAGTTTGCACAAATTAAATTTCTGTTTATATCTTCATTTAAATTTTTTAGATTTTCTTTTAATTTGTTATACTCATCTTGATATGTTACTGATTGGCATTTATTATACCAACCACCTAAGTAATTTTGATTTTTAATGTCAAATACTGCAAATTGAACTCCATTTACTGTTCTTGCTTCATATCCTTCTTTTAATTCTGACCAATTTCCTGTTATATTTTCTTCATATCTTGTATAATTATCACTTTGTGCGATTTGATTTCTCAATGCTTGCATTAATTGAGCATCTTGCATAATATATTGATTTCCTACTATGTTCCATTCTCCATTTTGTCTTTCATCATAAGATAAATTTCCTACACTTCCTGTACCAGCATTATGCCAATATGGGTCTGTATAACCTACAATTTCTCCATCAACTACAATTGGATCTCCATACCATTTATATACTTTATATCCATAATTTTTATTAAATGCTACTTGATTTATATTTGGTACATTATGAATTTTTACTACTGGATACATATAATTTCCTGCATTTTGCTTAATACTAGCATTATATTCTTTTAATTTATTCTCAGATTCAGTAAATATATTTCCTAAACCTGAAATTTTAGCAGTTACTTGACAATCTTTTATGAAATGTGCTAGGCTTAATTCCATATATTGTGATAAATTGCTATATAACATTTCATAATTATTTCCACATCTTGATAAACCATTTTTAATTGCTTCTTCAACATCATCTTGATTATATCCTACATTATATCCACTTTTACTTGTTGAATAATAGTTATATGGATATGTTCCTATTTCTGAGAATATATCTGTTATTTTATTTTTTCTATCTAATTCTATTGCTTTTGAAGCATTTGGTAGTTTTATATTATAATTTGTAGAGTCTATTCCTGTTTCTGTTGTTGCTTTTATTTCTGCATATCTCATACCATTATATGTAAATATTATATAATATGTATGTGATGGATTTAATCCATAAAATTCAAAGTTTCCGTCTTTATCTGTATATGTTGTTGCTTTTCCATATTTTTCTAATGCATTAAAGTCTACATCTCTTGTATCACAAATTATATTGTTATTTGTTGATGTTAATTTTTCTCTTGTTGCAAATATTGCTAAATTATTTGTTGCTTCATCATATATTTCTACTTTTATTCCTTCTAAGCCTTTATCTGAATTATTTTCTGGATTATAATATCCATCTAGTTTAGACTCTTTTCCTTCAACACCATCTAAGAATACTGTTCCTTTTATATACATTAGTAAAGGATATGCTTGATATTTTTCTTCTTCTGGTGGAGTAGGAGTAACTGGCCAATCTGGTACAAATGGTGGTGGATTTGGTAAAATTGGCTCATTTGGAATATCTGGTTCTTCTGGCTCATCTGGTTCTTCTGGTATATCTACTAATTTACTTGTAAATCCAAATATTTCTTGTCCACAACCTTGATAGTTACTTTCTATATATCCTTTTCCATTATCTCTTCTATATATTAATTTAGATGTATACTTATGTGCTGAAAATTCTTCTATTTGATAATCAATTCCATTTATAGTTAATATTTCATCATTTACATATAATACGTCATTTCCAATTTTTATTTCGCCATTTATACATTTTTGTAATGAACTAATTATATTTGCATATACGCTTGGTACGCTTGTACTATAACCTTCATTAATTCCACTTTTCCATATATAGTATTGAATTATTTTTTCTCTATTATTATTTGTATCTAGTGAAATTCCACCAATTGTTGTTACCTTATCAGAATTTAAGTATGCTAAAACCATTTTTTGTTCTGCTGTTAAGTTATATGAACTTGCTTTATAATAAAATTCTCTTAATGTTGCACCACCATTTGCATATAACATTAATGCTCCGCCTTTTTCCATACAATAATAGTATTGTCCACTCGCATCTTGTGTTAATAATACATCATAATCTGAGGAATCACCTTTATTAATATTTTTTGCTACTTCATCTGCTGTATATGCTTGATTATTGTTGTTCCTGTTTGTAATCATTAAATTGTATGCATTGTTACTTGGTAATGTTTCTATTTGTTCTAATTTTTCATTATAATAATCTTTTATTTCTTCTATTGCCTCTAATTTTTCATTACAATAATCTTCTAATTCTTCTATATCTTCTAACTTTTCAATATAGTAATCATCTAATTCCTCTATATCTTCTAATTTTTCAATATAATCATCTAATTCTTCTATATCTTCTATTTTTTCATTATAATAATCTTTTATTTCTTCTATGTCTTCTAAAATTTCATTATAATAATCATCTAATTCTAAATCACTCCAAATGTCAATGTATTGCATATGATTTAGCTTTTCTAAGGCAATTTTTTTTACTCTATCATAATCAAATCTTAAATGTTCATCTTCGCTTAAATAATAATTTTTATCTGGAATAATTGCATAATATACATTCATATTTTCTAGATATTTTTCATAAATTTCATTTATTTTATCAAACGATTTATTTACATTATTCTCATTTAATGGA
>CANOPV010000061.1 GCA_947568605.1 uncultured Clostridium sp. | reverse complement strand
CATAAATGGTAGAAATATCAACATCTTTATTATCAGTAGAAAGAGAAAATGCAATAAAAAACATATATAATTTAGAAACAGCACACACAGATTATTTTCATATAGATGTAATGGATGGAAAATTTGTTGAAAAAAATACAAAAGATATAATGCTAGAATATGCAACTACAATAAAACAAATTTCAAATATACCAATAGATGTACATTTAATGGTAGAAAATGTAAAAGAGAATATAGATGATTATATAAGTTTAGAGCCAAATATAATTACTTTTCAAGTAGAAGCCTGTAAAGATATAGAAGAAGTATTTGAAACTATTGATTATATAAAACAAAATAATATAAAAGTAGGAATTGCAATAAAACCAAATACAGATATAGGAGAAATATTAGGCTATTTACCATATATACATACAATATTAGTTATGACAGTCGAACCAGGTTTAGGCGGTCAAAAGTTAATACCAGAAACTATTTCAAAAGTTAAAGAAATAAAAGAATATGTAGATAATATAGGAATTGAAATAGATATAGAAGTGGATGGAGGCATAAATGCTGAAAATGCAAATGAATTAAAAGAAAAAGGTGCAAACATATTAGTTATAGGTAATTATATAATTAATTCAGAAGATTATATAAAAACAATTAAAGAGTTAAAAATTTAAAAGAAAAGGAGAATTCGTATGGAAGAGTTAATAGATGTTTTAGATGAAAATGGAGTAAAAACAGGGGGGTAACAACAAGAAGCGAAATACATAAAAAAGGTTTATGGCATAGAGCAATAGCAGTCGCTATTGTTAATGAACAAAATCAAATTTTACTACAACAAAGGTCATATAAAAAAGATAAAAATGCAGGTATGTGGGATATATCTGTTGCAGGACATATATCTACTGGTCAAGATGCACTATCTGCTGCTTCAAGAGAAATAAATGAAGAAGTAAGTGTAAATTTAGGATTTTATGTAGATATTAAAGATTTCAGATATATGTTTTCTTTTAGAAAAGAAGATATAATTAGAGATGATTATATAGAAAGGCAATTTTATGATTTTTTCATATTAAGGAAAAATGGATTAAAATTAGAGAATATAGAAGTACAAGAAAGTGAAATAGAACAAGTTAAATTTGTTGATATTAGTGAACTAAATAAAATGATTGAAAATAATGAAATAGTTGAAAGAAATGCTATTTATAAAGAATTAATGAATTATTTATTTAGAATGTAAAATACAATTTATAAAATTAGACTAAATTAAAAATTGTAGAGAAATGTAGGGGCAAAATCGGTAAGAAATACCCATAAGGTTTGAACGAATTTTGCCCTAAACAAAAATTATATAAAAATCAAATTTATACGATAGGCTAGACAAAAATAAAAAATAAAAAGGAAGAAAAAAATGAAAGAGCAATTATTTGTATTAGAAAATTATAAATCATTTGAGCCAAAGCACATATTTGAATGCGGTCAATGTTTTAGATGGAATATTAAAGAAGATGGAAGTTATACAGGAATATTTGGAAACAATGTATTAAACGTAAAAAAAGAAAACAATAAAATAATATTCAAAGGAATATGTGAAGAAAATATTATAAAAACCTGTACAAACTATTTTAATTTAGATACAAACTATGAAAAAATAAAAGAAGAACTATCAAAAATCGATGATTATTTAAAAACAAGTATAAGTTATGGAAGCGGAATTAGAATTTTAAAGCAAGACTTATGGGAGACAATAATATCATTTATAATTTCAGCAAATAACAACATTCCAAGAATAAAAGGAATAATAGAAAGAATATCTAAAAAATATGGAAATGAAATAAAATGGAATGATGAAACTTATTACGCATTTCCGACTATTGAACAATTAAGTAAAGCAAG
Organism: uncultured Clostridium sp.; assembly: GCA_947568605.1. Classification (GTDB taxonomy): domain Bacteria; phylum Bacillota; class Clostridia; order TANB77; family CAG-508; genus CANRES01. Next base: position 3,779 of record CANOPV010000061.1, on the reverse strand, counting down.
TGTAGAAGACCTAAGAGCATTAGGCTTAGGGTTTAGAGATATAAGAGTATATGAAACAACAAAAATGATATTAAATAAAGAAATAGACCTTGACAAAATAAAAAAATCAGATGACATCAATTTCATAAAAGAAGAATTGCTAAAATTATCAGGAGTAGGAGAAAAAGTTGCAGACTGCATAATACTATTTGCACTAAATAAATTCGAAGTATTCCCAATAGATGTATGGGTAAGGCGTGTAATGAATGATTTATATATAAAAAATGAAGATGAAACAAAAGTAGATAAAAAAGAAATAGCAAAACTAGCACAGCAAAAATATTCAAAATTAGCAGGTTTAGCACAACAATATTTATTTTACTGGAAAAGAGAAGGAGCATAAATGGGATTAAAAATTGTATATGGTAAAGCAGGAACAGGCAAAAGCGAATTTATTTTCAACGAAATAAAAAATAAAATAAACGGAAATGAGAAGATTTATATAATAACACCAGAACAATTTTCATTTACCGCTGAAAAAAAGTTATTACAAGCGGTTGGGAATAATGCAGTTATTAATGCAGAGGTATTAACATTTGAAAGAATGGCATATAGAGTAATAAACGAAGTAGGAGGAGTTACAAAAGTAAATCTATCTGAAAGCGGAAAAGCAATGCTAATATACAATATATTAGAAACTGAAAAATCAAAATTAAAATTTTTAGGGAAATCAGATAAAAATATAGAAATCGTTTCAAAAACAATTACAGAATTAAAAAAGCACAATATAAATTTAGAAAATTTACAAGAAACAATAGAAAAAACGGAAGACTTATATTTAAAAACAAAATTACAAGACATATATTTATTATACAAAAATTTTCAAGATAAAATACAAAAAAATTACATAGATGAAAACGATATTTTAACAATATTATCAAAACAAATAGAAAAAACAGAAATATTTAAAAACACATTAATATATATTGATGAATTTGCAGGCTTTACTCCACAAGAATATGAAATAATAAAAAAGTTATTAAAATCTGCAAAAGAAATTACAATAACAATGTGTACAGATAGTATAATAGAAAGTACATCACCTGAAACAGATATATTTTACTCAAATAAAATAACAATATCTAAATTATTAAAATTACAAGAAAATGAAAAAATAACACCAATATATTTAAAAGAAAGATACAGATTCAAATCAGAAGAATTAAAACATTTAGAACAAAATATTTATAGTGTCCCATATAAAAAATATGAAAAAGAAATAAAAAACTTAAACTTATTTTTAGCATTAAATCAATATTCAGAAATAGAAAATGTAGCAAAAAACATTATAAAACTAGTAAGAGACGAAAAATATAGATATAATGAAATAGCAATAATAACTAAAAATATTGAACAATACTCTAAAATAATAAAAGCAATATTTAATAAATATGAAATACCAGTATTTATCGACGAAAAAAAAGAACTAAGTCAAAATATATTAGTAAAATATATTATATCTTTATTAGAAATATTTTCAAAAAACTGGTCTTATGATTCTGTAATAAACTATATAAAATCAGGTTTTCTAGAAATTAGTGAACACGAAATATTCGAATTAGAAAATTATTGTACAAGTTGTGGAATAAAACAAAGTAAATGGTACAAAGAAGATTGGAAATATGGAAATCACAGTGAAGAATTTATTAAAAAAATGAATGAACTAAGAAAAAAAATTGTAACACCACTTGTAAAATTTAAACAAAAATTTATAGGGTTAAAGAACTTTGAAGAAATCACAAAAGCACTATACGACTTTTTAATAGAAAATAATATTAATATAAAATTACAAAATAAAATAGAAGAATTAGAAAAACTAGAACAAAAAGAACTTGCCGATGAATATTTAGCAAGTTGGGACATTTTAATAAACTTATTTGATGAAATAGTTATGGTATTTGGAAAAGAAAACATAACATTTGAAAAATATGAAGAAATTTTAAAAGTAGGTTTAAATAATAGCAGTTTAGGAAGTATTCCACAAAATATAGACCAAATAATAGTAGGAGATGTAGATAGGTCTAGAAGTCATAAAGTTAAAGCAATGTTTATAATAGGAATGAATGATGGGAGTTTTCCAAGCATAAACAAAAATGAAGGATTTTTAAATGATAAGGATAGGAAAATTTTAAAAGAAAATGAAATAGAACTTGCAAAAGTTATGGAAGAAAAGATTTATGATGATAACTTTAATATATATAAAGCAATGTCAACAGCAGAAGAAAAATTATTTTTATCATACTCATCAGTAGATGAAGAAGGAAAAACATTAAGAGCATCAATTATTATTACAAAAATAAAGCAAATATTTAGTAAAATAATAGAAAAAAGTGATGTTATTGAAAAAGAATTATTAATAACTACAAAACAAATAATATTTGATGAATTATTATTAAATATTAGAAACTTTATAGATGATAAAAAAATAGACCCAATTTGGTTCGAAATATATAATATTTATAAAAATGATGAAAATTGGAAATATAAATTACAAGACGCAATAAAGGCATTAAATTATACAAATATACCTCAAAATATAAACTCTGAAACGATACAAAAACTATATGGAGAAACTTTAAAAACCAGTATATCAAGATTAGAACAATATAGAAGTTGCCCATTTTCATTCTATTTAAAATATACATTAAAACTTTCAGAAAAAAGTTTATTTCAAATTCAAAGTTTAGATACAGGTTCATTTATGCACGAAGTTATAGATGAATTTTTTACAATAGTAAATAATAAAAATATAAAATTAAAAGAAATTACAGAAGAAGAAATAGAAAAAATTATAAACGAAATAATACAAGAAAAGTTATTAGAAAAAAAGAATTATATTTTTCAAAGTACAGCAAAATATAAATTATTAGTAGAAAGATTAAGAAGATTAATTTTAAAATCAATGAAATACATAATATTAACAATTACATCAGGAGACTTTGAATTATTTGGAAATGAAATAGAATTTAAAGAAAATGCAAAATATCCACCAATAAAATTAGAATTAGATAATGGTAAAACAGTTGAAATTACAGGAAAGATAGATAGAGTAGACATTGCTAAAAATGCAGATGGAAAATATGTAAGAATAATAGATTATAAATCATCTGTAAAAGATATAGACTTAAACAAAGTTATCTCAGGTTTACAAATACAATTATTAACTTATTTAGATGCAATAACAGAAATTGAAGATGTATTACCAGCAGGCGTATTTTATTTTAATTTAATAGAACCAATAATAAAAGCAAAGAAAAATGAAACAGACGAAGAAATCGAAGATAAGATAAAAAAAATGTTTAAAATGAATGGACTAATTTTAGCAGATGTAAATGTAGTAAGGTTAATGGATAGAAATTTAGAAAAAGGATATTCAGATGTAGTGCCAGCATATATTACAAAAGAAGATACGATAAGCGAAAAATTATCAAATTCAGTAACAAAAGAAGAATTTCATAAATTACAAAAAAATGTAAAAAGAACAATAAAAGAAATTTCAAAAGAAATATTAAGTGGAAATATAAATTTAAAACCCTACAATAAAAAAAGAAAAACACCGTGTGATTATTGTGAATATAAATCAATATGTCAGTTTGATACAAGTTTATGTAATAATGAATACAATTATTTAACGGAAAATAAAAAAGAAGAAATTTTAAATAAATTAAGTTAAACATTCAATTCTTCGTTAAAATTATTTTTTGAATGAAATATAATATTCAATTCTTCGCTAAAATATT
>CANOPV010000060.1 GCA_947568605.1 uncultured Clostridium sp. | reverse complement strand
TTTCTCATTTTTTATTTTTCAATTTACTGTGACATATCTATTGTAAACCTATAATCATTTATCTCAACAATAGGTAAGTGTAGTTTTATTACATTTATACTTTAAGAATTTCCTTATTTTTCCCAAAAAATAGTTGTATAACTCAAACATATACGTTAGTCAAAACTGTCATATATCTGCCCTGTTATATTATTTATATTTCCAGCAACCAGTCTAATACATTTATTTTCTTTATTCCATCAAAATCAGTATCTAAGTCATCATCTAATGTTAATATATATTTAGGGTAATTATCATTTATTTTTTTTAATGGAGTTAATTCTCTTTCTAATATTTCTCTATTTTCCTCATTAGATTCTCTTGTGGTTAGTGCTACTTGATAATAAATTGTATTTTCTGAATTTTTTGCTACAAAATCAATTTCTAAATCATCATATTTTCCAATATATACTTCATATCCACGTCTTAATAATTCAAGGTAAACTACGTTTTCTAATATATGCCCCATATCTTTACCAGAGCCTTGACCTAACATATAATATCTAAGTCCTATGTCTACTGCATAATATTTCTCTTGTGTTTTTAAAAATTCTTTTCCTTTTATATCATATCTATTTGCTTTATATACAATATAACTATCTATAAGTGCTTGAACATATGCCACCACGGTATTATATGAATTGTTTTTTTCAAGTCCCTCAATATTATCACTTATGTTTTTCATACTTGTTCTATTTCCTATGTTATCATATAAATATTTAGTTACTCTTTCTAATGTGTTTTTATCTGTTATTCCTTTTCTTTGCATTACATCTTTAAATAATATTGTATTGTATATTCCATCTAAAAATAAATTAATATTTTGTGGATTAATGTTAAATAATTCTATTGCTTGTGGAAATGAACTATATCTTAAATAATCTCTAAATTTTCTTGATAAATCTGTTTTATCTTTAAATGCTGATAAATATTCTTTAAATGACAATGGCAACATTTTAATTTCTATATATCTTCCTGTAAGTAATGTTGCCAGTTCTGATGATAATAGCCAGGCATTTGAACCAGTTATATATAAATCTACATCTTTATTAATAAAAAGACTATCTACTGTTTTTTCAAATTCATTAACTTTTTGTATTTCATCTAAAAATATATATGTTTTTTTACCTTTTACTAATTTTGATTTTAAATATTCATATAACTTTTTTCTATCTTGTAATTCTTCATAATCTGCATCTTCAAAATTGATTGATATGATTTGATTTTCTTCTACTCCATTTTCTTTTAAATAGTCTTGAAATAACTCTAACAAAGTAGATTTACCACATCTCCTAATTCCTGTTATTACTTTTATAATTTGTTGATCTTTGAAATTCCTTAATATAGATAAATAATCTTCTCTTTTTATTCTCTCCATAAAATCTCCTCCAACTATTTTTATTATACTCTTTTATATTATTATAGTCAAGTTTTTTCAAAATTATGAAAAAACTTTTTATTTTTATTAGGTTTTTTCATACAAATATAATTAGAATATCTTTTTCTAATGTTAAAGAAGATTATATAAATTTAATTGGTATTTTCGTTCATCCATGTTTCAATATCCCTATGACCATTATGCTACCAGAGATGACATTGAAAGTATTGTCATACTAAAATAATATTTCCCAAGTTCTAAGTATTTTACTAGAACTTGGGTTATCTTTATGTATCACTTATATTATCAAAAATTTCTTTACATTCTTTCCAATTAGATACTTTTATACATTTATAATCTTCTTGTAGTGCATCTAAAATTTTTAAAGTGTTATCTTCTGAGCCTAAATCTGTTACTATTATTTCTTTAAAATTGTCATCTTTTCCATATAAAAATTTAAATAAAATTGAACGTAAAAATCCTTCTATTTTGTCTTCTTTGTTTTTTACTGCTATTATTAAGTAAATTCCATCTGATTTTAAGTTTGTATACTTAAATGCAGATATGATGTATCTTATTATTTCTATTATTCCAAATAGTGCAAATGTCCATAAGATAACATTTAATATAAAATTATTCATCTGTACCTCCTCGTAAAACATATTTTAAATTATTTATTAAAAAAAGTAATATTTTAAGACACAGCCTTTTTATATATTTTTTGAAAAATTACGTCTGACAGCCGTGGAGGCGGGGAATACCCGTGAGCCTGGAAGACTAATTTTGAAAAAAATACTATAAAAAATAGGCTGTGCAAATTTAATTAATTTTTTTAATAAATAATAAAATATGTTTTTATATTATAAAATTTATCAAATTGTATATAGATGTTGTTATAAAACATATTATAATTCCACAGGCTGTTGGTAGAATAAATGATAGTATAGTCCATTTTATACTTTTGGTTTCTTTTTTTATTGTTAATAATGTTGTCGCACAAGGGAAATGTAATAATGTAAATATCATTACATTTATTGCTGTAAGCATAGTCCATCCATTATTAATTAATATTTGACCTATACTGTATGTGTCTTCTAAATTTACTAATGAACCAGTAGACATATAACTCATTAATATTATTGGTAGTACTATTTCGTTTGCTGGTATTCCTAAAATAAATGCAGTTAGTATATACCCGTCTAAGCCTATTAATTTGGCAAATGGGTCTAAAAAGTTTGCAATGTAAGATAATATGCTAAAATCTCCTATCATAACATTTGCAAATATCCATATAACAATTCCCACTGGTGCTGCTACACTTACTGCTCTTCCTAATACAAATAGTGTTCTATCAAATATTGACCTTACTAATATTTTTCCTATTTGAGGTTTTCTATATGGTGGTAGTTCTAAAATGAATGATGATGGTATTCCTTTTAATACTGTTTTTGATAGTATTTTTGATATTAGTAATGTTAGAAATATTCCTAATAGTATTACTGCTAATACTACTAATGTTGATATTATTGATGTAAATGCTCCTGAAAAGTATCCTCCTATAAATATCATTGCTACTGTAATTAAAAATGGAAATCTTCCATTACAGGGTACAAATGCGTTTGTTAATATTGCTACTAGTCTTTCTCTTGGAGAGTCTATTATTCTACATCCTACTACTCCTGCTGCATTACAACCAAAGCCCATACACATTGTTAGTGCCTGTTTTCCTGTTCCACAACATTTTTTAAAACATTTGTCTAAATTAAATGCAATTCTAGGTAAATATCCTAAATCTTCAAGCAAAGTAAATAATGGGAAAAATATCATCATTGGTGGTAACATAACAGATACAACCCAACCTGTTGTTTGAAACATCCCTGTTACTAGCACTCCTGTTAACCAGTCTGGTGCATTCATTTTATCAAATAATATATATAATTTGTCTTGCAGATAACTAAAAAAGTTTGATAATAATTCTGATGGATAATTTGCTCCTGTAATTGTTATCCAAAATATTATTCCTAAAAAAGCAAGCATTATTGGTATTCCGAATTTCTTTGATGTTAATATTTCGTCTATTTTTCTAGTTCTTCCATTATATCTTGAATTTTTGTATTCACATACTTTTTTACTTACTTTTTCTGCTTTTCTTACAATGCTTGATACTATGTTGTCTCTAAAATTTTCTGAGTTTATATTGTTTTTTAAAAGGGATATTTTTACTTCGTTTAGTTTCATTGCAATATCTTTATCATTTTTTAAATTAACTTTTAAATTTTCTTCTATTGAATTTATAATTTTTTGGTCTCCATCAATTAATTTTAGACTAATCCATCTTGCTAAATTTATATTTTCATTATTTAATTTTTCTTTTATTATTTCTTCTACATCAGATATTGCTTGTTCTACTATCGGTACATATTTAATTTTTTCCGGAATAGATATTATTTTCTTTGTTGCAACATTGTCTATCGTTTCTATTAATTTTTTTAAGGTTTTCTTTTTTCTTGCGATTGTTCCAACTACTGGTACACCTAATAATTCAGATAATTTAGGAATATCAATTTTTATACCTTTTTTTTCGGCTTCATCGAGTAAATTTACACAAACTACTACATTGTTTGTTATTTCTATTGTTTGATATACTAAGTTTAAATTTCTTTCTAAACAGGTTGCATCAATTACTACTACCATTACATTTGGATTTCCGAAACATATATAATCTCTTGCTATTTCTTCTTCTTGTGAGTTAGACATTAATGAGTATGTACCTGGTATATCTATTAATAGTGCTTCATTATCGTGATATGTATATGTTCCGCTTGCATTGGCAACTGTTTTTCCTGGCCAATTTCCTGTATGTTGATGCATCCCTGTTAATGCATTAAATATACTGCTTTTTCCGTACATTAGGATTTCCAGATAGACCGACAACATAATCGCATTTTTGTTTTAATTCTAATAAATCATCATTTAATATGTTGTTTCCTGTTGAATTGTTTGTAAGACCCATACAAATCCTCCTTAAAATTATATATAGATTGTTATTAATGTTTAATAGATATTTTACTAGAATATAATACAAAAATAATTTCAAATTAGTAGGGGCGATTTTAATCGCCCGAAAACTACAAAAATTTTCTTATTCAACTATTTAAATTATCAATTAAAAATACAGTAATTTCTTCCAAGAGCAGACGATTAAAATCGCTCCTACATTTACTACTATTCTAATATAGCATTCTAGATTTATCTACTGAACTATAACAAAATTGTTATTAAATATAAATACATTGTATATTTAATAATTTTTTATTTCTAAAATGAAACTTCAATTAATTCTGAAATTTCACTTCTTAATGCTATTATGCTTCCTCTTATTTCATAAGCAATAGGGTCTCCAAAAGGACTTTTTAAAATTGGCATTATATTTGTTCCTTTTATAATTCCTAAATCTAGCATTCTTCTTCGTATGTTTCCATCACAATTTAACTTTTCAACTTTTCCTCTACAATTTATTGGTAGTTTATTTAGATGTATATTATTCATTCTTATGTGCCTCCATATTTTTATCCTCATATTACATTATATTTATGTGGTTCTAATTTGTTACCTATTTAATGAAAATTATATTTTAAAATAATAATCTATGCGTGAGGGAAGATATATTTTTTTCAAAACGAGCGTTTCAGTGGGAAGACGCTAGAAATGAAAAAATATACTTACCGAAGAAAGCATAGATTATTATTTTAAAATATAATTGGTACCAAATAGTGTTGTTTTACATAATATATATTAAGCATTTTGCTTAATATTTTGAAAGGATTGATATATAATGGAATTTGAGAAAAAACCTTGCCCAATAGTTGATATTGATGGTGCTATTGCATCTGGAAAACAATTTGACTTAGATATAATTTTACCAGAAGGCAGTTAAAAAAAATACCATTTACTGATTTATTTTCCACCTCTAAAATCGGTTTTAAGGGGTTTTAATATAAAAGGAATAAAGTTATATATTAAAACAGGCTAAATTAATTTAAAACTAATCTAGCCCGCTTTATGTATTTAAAAATTAATTTTATATTATTTCAAATAATTTTTCCCACAGTATAAAATTTTATTTTCAAATTTTATTTTTGCCCAACCATTTTGAATATCTAAGTATTCTACTTTTGTTCCTGCTTTTACTGCTTTATATACATTATTTCCATAACTAGCACTTGTTCTTAAATTTAACATTTTGCAATTTACTATTATCTTTGTTGGGTTTG
>CANOPV010000059.1 GCA_947568605.1 uncultured Clostridium sp. | reverse complement strand
AATAATGACATCAAAAGCAATAGTTCGTTCTGCAGATGATATAGACGATAAGGCACTTTCGTATGCAGAAATAAAAGCTTTAGCTGCAGGAAATCCGTTAATAATTAGAAAAACAGAGTTAGACAATAAAGTTGCAAAATTAAAATTATTAAAGCAAAATCACTTGAATCAAATTTATACACTTGAAGATATGATAGTAAAGCATTATCCAGTAGAAATAAAAAGGTTACAAGATAAAATTGCAAATATAGAAAGTGATATAAAACTTGTAGAAGAAAATACTCATATAGATAATGAAGAAAAATTTTCTACTATGATTATGAATGACAAAACATATAATACAAAAGAAAGTGCAGGTAAAGAAATATTAGAGATTTGTAAGAAAAAAGAAAACCCAACACTAGAACTAATAGGAGAACATAGAGGACTTAAAATGTTGTTAGGAATAGATGGATGGAGCAAAAAATTTATTCTTCATTTGCAAGGTAAAGAAACCTATACAATTGATTTAGGAGATGATGCAAGAGGAAATATTACAAGAATTGAAAATGCTATTGATGGAATTGTAAAAGAGTTAGATAGTGCAAGAGAAAAATTGCAAGAAACAGAAAGACAATTTAATAATGCAAAAGAAGAAGTAAAAGCCCCATTTAATAAAGAGGAGGAACTAAAACAGTTGACGAAAGAACTAGATGAAATCAACATTTCTCTTAATTTAGACGAAAAAGATAAGGAAATACTAGATGATGAGGAACAAGAAGAACAGGAAGAAAAAAAGGACAAAGACTATGATAGAGATGAGCCAGAATTATAGGCTTTTTTTTTATTGGAAAGGAGAAAGATATTGGACAGAAATGCAAAAATTATTTATAACAAATTAGAAAATGTAGAAGTAGGCAAAAAAGGTTATATAGATTTAAGTAAAGTAAAAATACAAGGAAAAGAAGATTTAATTGAAACTTGTAATATATTTAGAGATTCGCGTTATGAAACATTTAGAATATTTTATATGAAAGATAATATGATAGTAGGTCAAGAAGCAATTACTAGCAAAATACCAGATGCGGTAATGCTTTTTTCAAAAGACAAATATTCTGAATTTAATCCTATTAGGACTTATGAAACAATGAAAAATAGAATGAATAGATTGAAAGCAGATGGATATTATTTAGCTCATAATCACACATCTGATTCTGCTAAACCATCTCAAAATGATATGGAAACAACACGCAATTTTGTTGCAAATGTTGATGGTTTTTTGGGTCATATTATATTGGGGAATAAAGACAAATATTCAATTATTGAAGAAAATTCAAAGGGATTAATTTTAATGCCAAAAGAAAAAGTTTTAAGTAACAATACTATAAAAAGTGTTAAAGAAAAATTAAGTGATAATTCTTTATATAATATAAAAATTTCTAATAGAGAGGAATTAGTTGCTTTAATAAAACAAATACAAAACGAAAAGGAATATTCCGTTGCAATTTTAACAGATTGTAAGTGTAATATTAGAATGGTATTAGATATTCCGAATAGAATGTTTAATCAAAATATAGAAAATTTGAATGGATTTTTTAAGAATTTAGCAAGAAATAGTGGCTCTACAAGGGTTTTTATAGGAACACAAGATACTCTAACTTATAACCAAATTTTAAAGCATCAAAAATATGGAACAATTAAAGATACAGTATATTTTAATAATGACAATAACCTGTATAGACTTGAAAAAATGACGAAAAATCCAGACTTATTTGATAAAGAAAAACTGCAAAAAAATAAAACAAAAGACAAAGAAAGGTAATTAGTAAAAGGAGTGAAAAATAGTATGAAAACAGAGGATATTTTTAAGCAAATTTATAAAGATTTAAAAGATGAAATGTTAAAAAATAATGGCGAAATATTTATAAAAAAGTATGAAATTCCAAGTATGACTTATAGTAAAATTGAAAATACAGACGATTTATGGTGGGCAAGTGGAATAGAAATGGAACTATACCAAATGATGAAAAACTTTGATTATAAAGTATATTTTTCAAGTTATAAGGACAAATATTTCTTTGGAAATAATGCAGAAAAAGTGCAAGAAACAATGTTAAAAGAAATAGAAAATGAAACTTTAAGAGAGCAAATTGATGCACGAATTGAAGCCAGACAAGATGAAAAATATAAACAAAAAATAGATGAAAAAATTGAAGATTTAAAGCAAGAACTTGAAGAAAAATTAGACTCAGAATATAAAGAATTGATTGAAGAATTAAAAAAATGCACACCAGAAAAAATTATAGATCGTGCTTATGAATTAACTGTAAAAGATGAAATTATAGGACAAATAAAAGAAATGAATTTAGATGAAACAGAAATAAAGGCAATGCTTAAACAAGATGGTTTACTTTCAGAATGTTATGAAGATTGGCGAAATGCAGACGGAAGATTAGGAGAAACAATATATCCTACAATAGTTGATACAATAGATGTAATTACTTCAGAGTATGAAAAAGAAAATAAACAAAAAAAGCAAGAAAGTAGATGATAGCCTATGTCAAAAAAGGGAATATGGGTGCATCCAGATATAATTGCAAAAGCAAAACAAGTTGATTTATTAACATATTTAGCAACTTGTGAGCCACAAGAACTTGTAAGAGAAACAAGAACACAATGGTGTACTAAAACACACGATAGTTTAAAGATTTCTAATGGATATTGGAATTGGTGTTCTGTAGGTATAGGAGGAAAAAATGCAGTAGATTATATGGAAAAAGTGCAAAATATACCATACCCTTTATCAGCAAAAATTGTTGCAGACAGAATGAATATGAAAACACCAATTATTATACAAACACAAGAAAAAGCAATAGAAAGACACTTGATTTTACCAGAGAGAAATAACAACGAAAACAGAGCAAAACAATATCTAAAATCAAGAGGAATTGACCAAGAAATATTACAAAAATGTATTGAAAAACATTTGATTTATGAAGAAAAAAACTATCATAATGTTGTATTTGTCGGTTATGATGAGTTTGGAAATGCAAAGTATGCAGGGTGTAGAGCAACAAACAATAGTAAGTTTAAAAATGATGCAACAGGCAGTAGCAAAAATTATTCTTTTAGGTTAGAATCTAATATAAAAACAGATACAATTTATATATTTGAGGGAGCAATAGATTTATTATCTTTTGCTTCCTTTTTTAAATTATATGGACAAAATTGGGAAGATAAAACAATGATTTCTCTTGCAGGAGTTTATCAACCTGCAAAAGTAATTGAAGAAAGTAAAGTACCAATTGCAATAAAAAAATATTTAGATAAACACCCAGAAATTAAAAAGATTGTACTATGTTTAGACAATGATGAAGCAGGAAGAAATGCAACAAAAGCATTACAAACTATTCTTTCAGACAAGTATGAAATTATAGATAAAACTCCTAAAATTCGGTAAAGATTATAATGAATATTTATGCAGAGTTTTAGGACTAAAACAACAAGAAAATAATAAAAAAAAAGAAACAGAAAGGAATAGATAAAGTTATGAAAAATTTTAAGTTTATAATAAAAAAAGTAGCAGAAAAGGAAATAGAAATAAAGGCTAAAAATAAACAAGAAGCATTGGAAAATGCTATTGAATTATTAAGTACAAATGAAGAATATTTATTCAAAAATTTAGACAAAAATAATCAAGTTTATGAAATAAAACTAGATGAAATTTCAAATGATTTTAGCAAAGAAAATGAAGAAAAAACAGAGCAGATTTCTATAAAAAATGAGCAAGAATTGAATAAGCTAATTAGCAAAATAATCAAACAAATAAAAGAAGATATTGTTGAAAGTTATATAGAAGATTGCAATGAAGATGATGAAGAACTTGACGAAGAAAGTGAAACAGAAATTGAAGACGATTTACCTAAAGAATATGATGAAATTGTATGTGAAAAATGTGAAAATTGTATTATTGTAGATAAAGATTTATTGTCCTAACAAGCAAGACAAATGTGGCTACATTTGTTAAATTATGGGGCAATGCCCCAATCCCCATTAAAAGAATAAAGAAAGGAGCAGAAAATTGAAAGAAGAAACAAGAGATTTTATGCTACGAATAAGAGTTAATCCAACAGAGCTAGAAAAAATAAAATCAAAAGCAAATAAAACAGGTAAAACTGTTTCTGATTTTATGAGAGAATCTGCTTTAGGATGTGAAATAAAAGAAAGACCAGATAAAACTGTTTACGATACAATAATAAAACCATTAAATGATTTCATAAGAGTATTAAATGAATTGGAAAGAAGTTCATATTGGAATAAGTCTTATGATGAAAGAATTTTACAAGCTGAAATTAAAAAATGGCAAGAGTATAGAACATTGATAAGGGAAAGGTTGTGGTAAATGTGGCAACAACAAGTTTGTGGAAAGTTGAAAATAGACTTGATAAAGTTATAAAATATACGACTAATCCAGAGAAAACAGAAAATAAAAACTGGTATAAAGATTTACACAATGCTATTGAATATACAAAAGCAGATTTTAAAACAGAGAAACAATTATATGTAACTGGAATAAATTGTAGTGAAGATAATACACTACGAGATATGATATATACTAAAAAAAGATATGGAAAAACAAAAGGTGTACTTGCATATCACGGATTTCAATCATTTGCAGAGGGAGAGGTAACAGCAAAAGTTGCACACGAAATTGGAGTAAAACTTGCAGAAGAACTTTGGGGAGATAAATATGAGATTGTAGTTTCAACACATCTTAATACTAATCATTTGCATAATCATTTTCTATTAAATTCTGTTTCATTTGTTGATGGAAGAAAATATAGGAATACAAGAGAGAATTATGCACTAATGAGAAAAACATCAGACGATCTATGCAAAGAGTATGGATTAAGTGTACTTGAAGAAAAGCCGTGTGGTAGGCACAAGATAGATTATACAAAATATTATACTTCATATATTCAAAAGTCAGATTATTATACTAATGCAAAAGAAGATATTGATTATGCAATATCACAAGCATATTCTTATAAAAATTTTGAAAAGATTTTAGAAGATATGGGATATACAATTACAATAAGAGCAAATAAAATAAGTGTATGCAGACCACCATATAAAAGAAATATAAGAATTGAAAGAAATTTTGGCGAAGAATATTCTATATCAAATATTGAAGATAGAATATTAAATTCACAAGTTCCAAGAGTACCATTTCCAGAAGCAAGATCAAAAGTAAAAAGATATTATTCAAAAAATAAATACAATTTGAATAAAGAAAGAGGGAGTTTATACAGACTATATTTATACTATTGTTATTTGTTAAAAAAATTTCCTAATAATAGAAATAAAGTTAAAATATCACAAGATATGAGAAAAGACATCAAGAAAATGGATACAATATCTAATGAAATTAAGTTCCTTTGTAGAAATAATATAAAATCTACGGAGGAACTTTATTTATATAAAAAACAAACTATTGATAAAATGAATGACCAAATGCACACAAGAACAATTTTAAGAAGAAAAAGACAAAAAACTACTAATGCAGATGAAAGACAAAAATTGTGTGATGAAATTCTACAGTTATCAAATAGTATTTTTACACTAAAAAAGGAGGTGGGATATTGCCAAGATATTGAAGAAAGAAAACAAAAGATAAAGGAAAGTATGGAATATATGCAAGAAAAGGAAAAAGAAAATCAAAAAGGAAAGGAGAAAAACAATGAACTCATCAGATTCAGCTGAAGAACTTATAAAAATTTATTTAGATGGTGTATGGTTTACTTTAAAAATTGCAGGAGAGGGGTCAAAAAATCTTATAACATTTCTTA
>CANOPV010000058.1 GCA_947568605.1 uncultured Clostridium sp. | reverse complement strand
ATTCTAGTTAGTGCAATTGGATAACCATCAACAGTAACTGATTTTTTCTGCATATCAATTCGTAAATCGTTGGCTTCAATAATATGTTTAGCTTCATTTACTGGTTTATTAAAAACTTGGAAACGTCTTAATTGTGATTTTACTCTCGCAACTAATTCCATAGCATTAAAAGGTTTTGACACATAATCATCTGCACCTTTTAATAATCCTTCGATTTTATCATTATCATTGCTTTTTGCGGATACAATAATAACAGGAATATTAAACTTTTCTCTAATAAATTCTAATGCTTGAATTCCTTCTATTTCAGGCATCATCATATCAAGAATAACTAAATCTGTTAAACTTAAAACTTCTTTTATATCGTAAGACAAATCTACCATACCAGAAGTATCTATTGCTAAATGCAAATCATATTTTTTTAATTCCTTAAACAAATTAACCAAAAATTTTGCTTGTAAAAGAGGTTCACCACCACTTACAGTAACTCCACCAGATGGCTTAATAAAATTTTTATAAGTTAAAACCTTATCTATAATTTCATTAATTCCAATTATTTTATTATTAGAAGTAGACCACGTGTCTCTGTTATGACAATATTTGCATTGTAAACAACATCCTTGAAGAAATATAACAAATCTAATACCAGGACCATCGACAGTTCCAAAAGATTCAAAGGAATGTACATTTGCAAAATGCTCTCTATCAAAATTATTATTCATAAACTTTCCTCTCAAATAAATTAAGAACCCTCTGGCACTTCGTGCCATCTCCCTTATTTAAGGGAGACAAGACCTTGGCCCCTTTAATAAGGGGGCTGTCGTGCAAAACACGACTGGGGGTTCTAATAATTATACTGAACAAAAACAATAAACAAAATGTAGGGGCTAAATCGGAAAGGTTACCCGTGAGATTTGACCGAATTTTGCCCTAAAAATAAATACATATTAATAAAAAATGTAGATAAAATTGTAATTCTGTTCCAACGGCTCTTAAATACGTTCGTGAATTGTACGATTAATAACATCAAGTTGTTGTTCACGAGTTAACTTAGTAAAATTAACAGCATAACCTGAAACCCTAATAGTTAATTGAGGATATTTTTCAGGATGATCCATAGCATCTCTCAATAACTCTCTATCAAAAACATTAACATTAATATGATGCCCCTCTTGTGAAAAGAAACCATCTAACATACTTACTAAATTATTAACTTGAATTTCAGGTTCGTGTCCTAATGTAGCAGGAGTTATAGAAAATGTATAAGAAATACCATCTTCTGAATATTGATAAGGCAATTTAGCAATAGAATTCATTACCGCTAATGCACCATTTGTATCTCTACCGTGCATTGGATTTGCACCAGGACCAAAAGGCTCGCCTGATCTTCTACCATCAGGAGTATTACCTGTTGACTTACCATAAACAACATTTGAAGTTATAGTAAGAATAGATAAAGTAGTTTTAGAATTTCTATAAGTTTGATATTTTTGTAATTTACCTAAGAAATCTTTTGTAATTTGTACAGCAATACTATCCACTCTGTCATCATTATTTCCGAATTTAGGGAAATCTCCTTCAACTTGATAATCAGTTACTAATCCATCTTCATTTCTTAAAACTTTAACTTTGGCATATTTAATAGCAGATAAAGAATCAGTAACAACAGAAAGCCCTGCAATTCCACACGCCATAGTTCTTAATATATCTTTATCGTGTAAAGCCATTTCAATCGCTTCATAAGAATACCTATCGTGCATATAATGAATATCATTTAAAGCCTTAATATAAATTTTTGCAACATAATCCATCATATTATAGAATTTTTCTATAACTTCATCATAATCTAAATATTCAGAAGTAATAGGCTCAAATTTAGGAGTAACTTGTTTTCCAGATAATTCATCTCTACCACCATTAATTGCATATAATAAAGTTTTTGCTAAATTTGCTCTTGCACCAAAAAATTGCATTTGTTTTCCGACTCTCATTGCAGAAACACAACAAGCAATAGCATAATCATCACCGTGAAATTTCCTCATTAAATCATCATTTTCATATTGAATTGATGATGTTTTTATAGATAAATTTGCTACAAATTCTTTAAAGCCTTTTGGTAAATTTACAGACCATAATACAGTCATATTTGGTTCAGGAGCAGGACCTAAATTAACTAATGTATTTAACATTCTAAAAGAATTTTTAGTAACTAATGTTCTACCATCTATTCCCATACCACCAATAGACTCAGTAACCCAAACAGGGTCTCCTGAAAATAATTCATTATATTCAGGGGTTCTTAAAAATCTAACTAATCTTAATTTCATAACAAAATGATCCATTAATTCTTGAGCCTGTTCTTCTGTAATAGTACCATTTTTTAAATCTCTTTCAATATAAATATCTAAGAAAGTAGAAGTTCTACCTAAACTCATTGCAGCACCATTTTGGTCTTTAATAGCAGCTAAATATCCAAAATATAGCCATTGAACAGCCTCTTTTGCATTTTTTGCAGGTTCAGAAATATCATAACCATATTTTGCAGCCATTATTTTTAAATCATTTAAAGCATTTATTTGTTCACTAATTTCTTCACGATGTTTTAAAATATCTTCATCAAAATAATCTACATTTAATAATTCAAATTCGTGTTTCTTTTCTTCAATTAAAGCATTAACACCATATAAAGCAACTCTTCTATAATCTCCAATAATTCTACCACGACCATATCCATCAGGAAGCCCTGTAATTAAATGAGAACTTCTAGCAGCCCTTATATCAGGAGTATAAATGCTAAATACAGCATCATTATGAGTTTTTCTTATATTATTAAAAATATAATCTACATCAGGGTCCAGAACTCTATCATAAGCCTCACAAGACTTTTTAACTATTTTTATACCACCAAATGGCATAATTGCTCTTTTAAGTGGTGCATCTGTTTGAAGTCCTACTATTTCTTCTAAATCTTTATCAATATATCCAGCATTATGAGCAGTTATTGTAGAAATAGTTTTAGTATCAATATCTAAAACACTACCTTTTGAATCTTTTTCCTTTTTATATAATTCTAAAACCTTGTCCCATAATTTTTTAGTTTTTTCTGTCGGATTAGATAAAAAACTAGAATCTTCCTCATAAGGAGTATAATTTTTTTGAATAAAATCTCTAACATCAATTTCAGTTTGCCAGTCGCCTGAATTAAAATCGTTCCATTGTTCAAATTTCATAAAATACCTTCTTTCATTTTTTTGTAAAAACATTATAACACAGTAAAAATAAAATCTCAATACTAGTATTTTCAAAATTTAAAAAATTATAAAAAATTTATTTTACTAATTTCTCATTAATTCTTGACTTTTCTTCAAATTCAATATAATATATAAAAGTAATAAAATAGCAATAAAAACTTTTAAGGAGGAAAAATTTATGGGAGAAGTTATTGTTATAACGTCAGGAAAAGGTGGCGTAGGAAAAACAACTACAACAGCAAACTTAGGGTCATCATTAGCATTAGAAGGAAAAAAGGTAGCATTAATAGACACAGATATAGGGTTAAGAAACTTAGATGTCGTTATGGGATTAGAAAATAGAATAGTATATGATATAGTAGACGTTGTCGAAGAAAAATGTAAATTAAGACAAGCACTTATAAAAGATAAAAGATTTGACGACTTATACTTACTTCCAGCAGCACAAACAAGAGACAAAAGTGCTGTAAATGAAGAACAGATGATAGAACTTACAAGCAAATTAAAAGAAGAATTTGATTATATACTTATAGACTGTCCAGCAGGAATAGAACAAGGATTTAAAAATGCAATAGCAGGGGCAGACAGAGGAATAGTAGTTACAACAGCGGAGATATCTTCAATCAGAGATGCAGACAGAATAATAGGCTTATTAGAATCATCAGAAATAAAAAATCCAGAACTAATTATAAACAGATTAAGACCAAATATGGTAAAAAAAGGTGAAATGATGGATGTTGATGATATAGTAGATTTATTATCAATAGACTTAATAGGGGTTGTACCAGATGACGAATACATAATCACACACACAAATAAAGGTGAACCAGTAGTTTCAAACAAAAAAGCACCATCAGGAAAAGCATATAGAGAAATAGCAAGAAGAATATTAGGAGACAATATAGAAGTATCTATACCAGGAAAAGAAAAAGGATTTTTCGCAAAATTAAAACAATTATTTAAAAAATAAAAAACGCACAAACTACTACTATGTTGAAAAAAATTAAAACTTATAAACGAATAGATAAAATTAAAATAGATAAATTATAGTAGAGGAAGGTATAAATATGTTCGAAAGTATTGCAAGATTTTTTAAGAAATTAGGAAAATCAGAAAAAGACAAAAATGGCTCAAAAGATGCAGCAAAAGAAAGACTACATTTAGTATTAATGCAAGATAGAGCAAATGTTTCAGCAGATTTCTTAGATTTAATGAAACAAGAAATAATAGATGTTATAAAAAAATATATAGATGTTGATGAAAACGAAATAGATGTTAGATTAACAAATAAAACAAACGAAGATGGAACAACAGGAGCACCAGCATTATATGCAAATATACCTATTATCAGTATAAAAGAAGATGCAAAAAAAGAAGTAAAAGAAGAAAAAGAGAAAATAGATAAAATAACAGAAAGTGCAAAAGAAATAATAGACAATGTAAAAAAAGAAGATGAAGAAAAGCAGAAATTAAAAGAAGAAAATGCAGAAAAAAAGAAAGACGAAACAGAGCAAATAAAAGAAAATAAAGAAGAAAATATAAACTCTACTAATGAAAATAATAAAACATAAAATTTAATTAAGCCAGTTATTTTAATTAAATTTTATTTTATAATAGGAAATTCTACTACAATTCTTCGTTAAAATTATTTTAAAAATTATAATCTACAATTCGAAATAAAATGTATTTAAAAATTTCTGCTTTTATGCGACACGTTCGCGGAGCGATGGAGCAAAAGCAAAATTTTTAAATGTTTTAGTGAAGAATTGTCTGCTAAATTAATAATTTTACTTTACAATCCTTTGTTAAAATTATTTTTTTAAATTTAACATTATTAAAACAAAAAAATCTAAAAAAATAGGGGTATTATGAAAAAAAAACTTCTTAAAAATGTAGAATGGGGAATATTTATTTGTTGTATCATATTATCAATAATAGGATTAATAGCGTTATTTTCTTCAACACAAAACACAGAATATGATGAATTCAAAAAACAAATATTATGGATATTAGTAAGTATACCAATAGTTATAACCGTTATATTTATAGACTATAACTTTATAGCAAAAATATCGCCAATATGTTATGTAATATTTTTAATATCATTAATTGCAGTATTATTTACGCCAGAAATAAATGGAGCACATAGTTGGTTTAAAATAAGTGAAACAATTAGAATTCAACCAAGTGAATTCGCAAAAATATTTGTAATAATATTTGTATCAAGTATAATAGTAAAAATGCAAAAAAAAGGGAAAAACGAGATAAATAAAATATGGAAACTAGCATTAATATTATTAATAGTAGGAGCACCATTAGCACTTATATTAATACAACCAGATATAGGAACCGCAACAGCATTTATAATATCAACAATAGCAATATTATTTGTTGCAGGAATAAATAAAAAATATATAATAGCAACAATATTAATAATTATAATAACAGTACCAATATTATATATGTTTGTATTACCAGAACACGCAAAAACGAGAATAGACGTATATCTAAATCCAAATTTAGACCCAAGAGGCTCTGGATATAATGTAATACAATCAAAACTAGCAATTGGAGCGGGGCAATTAGTAG
>CANOPV010000057.1 GCA_947568605.1 uncultured Clostridium sp. | reverse complement strand
GTCATTTGGAGCCAATGAATTAAAAAAATAATTTTAACGAAGAATTGTAATAGAACTTTCTTATTATATAAAAAATTTTCTTTATAAACTATTATTTATTCAAAATAATTCTAAATACCTCTGCTACTGACCACGCTTGTGCTGTTGCCCCTTTTGGTAAAAAAGGAGATTTTGAATCGTGAAGTTCAGATAAACTCCCAATCATTCCTTCATTATAAAATGACTTTATAAATGTTATCTTAACATTATTTTTAAACTGTTCTAATCTTTCTTTTAACTCTTCTTTTTCTTTTTTTACTTTTGTTGAATTAATCATATTTTTCAGTGCATCATAATATAAACCTAATAACCAAGGCCAAGTAATACCTTGATGATAACTCATATCTCGTCTTGCTGGTTCGCCATAATACACTTCAACATAATTTTCTTCGCCTTTTGCTAATGTTTTTAAACCATATTTATTTAACAATTTCTTTGATGCTATATCTAAAATTTGTTTAGCAATTTCTGATTCAGGCTCTATAACTGGATGTGATAGTGATAAACTAAATAATTGATTTGGTCTAATTTTATCATCACCTAAAACATCATATAAACATTTTCTTTTTTTATTATAAAATTTTTCATTATATGATATTTTGCATTTTTCAGCCATTTCGGCATATTCTTTTGACTTCTTTTTTCCTTCAAATTTATTTGAAATTTCTTCCATTATTTTTAAAGCATTATACCATAAAGCATTTATTTCTACTGCTTTTCCATTTCTAGGTGTAATTGCTATTCCATCATATTTTGCATCCATCCAAGTATTTTGTGTTTGGGGTGTTCCTGATACTAATAAATTATCTGAATCTAAATAAATATTATTATCGTCTAAATCTATACCTATTGTATACTTTTCAATAATTTCTTTTAAATTATTGTATATATTTTGTTTTACCCAATTATAATCTGAAACATATTTTAAATATTTATATACTTGCTCAAATAATAATAATGAGGCATCTACACTATTATATAATGGTCTATTGTCAAAACCTGAATAACCATTTGGGACTAAACCAAATTTTATATTTTTAATAAATGTTAATAAAACTTCTTTTGCTATTTCATATCTTTTAGGAATTAATAATAATCCTTCATAAGAAATCATAGCATCTCTTCCCCAATCTAAAAACCACGGATAGCCAGCAATCATTGTATGAAGTCCAAAATTCGGTCTATAAACAACAAAATTGTCTGTTGCTATGATATAATCTTTTAATAATTGTCTTTCTTCTAAATTTATATTTTTCTTCTGTGTTAAACCTGAATCTATAAGTAACTGATTTATTCTTACAATTTCATCATTTATAACTTTTTTTGCTTTTATTTCTTCTATATTATCTTGTAATGAACAAATAAAACTTATTTCTTTTTCTTCTTCTGGTATAAGTGTAATTTCATATCTTCCAATCACTGAGTGATTTTCTTTTGGGTTAAAACCTCTTTTTTCTTCTTCTATATAATACATATTATAAAATATATCATTATTATGTTGTATGTATTCACCCTCACTCATTTTCATATAAATTGGTGTTTCAGAATGATTATCTACTATAATTTTTACTTTATTTTTATTTAATTCTTGTTTAATTTGAAATATATGATTTTCGTTTGTTTGATGAAAATCTCTATAATTTAAAATAGGTGCAACAGTAAATTTGGATTTCTTTTTTCCGTTTTTAATTTTATACATAACCCAAATTGTATTTTCACCATATTTCATACATATCATTTTTTTAATCATTACATCTGATATTTTATATGTAAAAATTGGTATATAATCTCTTTCAAAACTCTCTAAATATTTATATCCATCTGAAATATAATTTTCACACATATTTGTATATAAATTATATGTATTGTTATCAATTTGTAAACTTTCATCTAATTTAGATAAAATTAAATATCTTCTGGCAGGAGGTGTAAGTGGTGCTACTAATAAACCATGATATTTTCTTGTATTACATCCTATTATAGTTGAAGATGCAAAACCACCTATTCCATTTGTAATTAACCATTCTTTTGTTATTCCTTCTTCTAAATTTAATTGTTTCCTATTAAATTTCATTAGTTACTCCTTTTTTTATAATAAAAAATGTCTATTGCTTTTTTCCTTTACTTATAAGTTCTCTTAAAAATCTTTCTTTTTCCTCTAATTCTCTAATATTCTTTTGTCTTTCATCTTCTTCATATTCTTTAATATTTTGTAGTCTCTTTTCATCACTTGTTTGAATTGATTCTATTCTATCTTTATATTTAGAATTAAATTTGCTTGGTTTTCTATTATTATGCTTACTTCTATATTTATTTTCAATATCTCTTACTTTCTTTTGTTTTTCTTTAATCTTAATTTTTGCTTTATTTACTTTCTTTTTATCTTTCAATCTTGAATTTAAAAATACAAATTGAGGATTATTTTGTTTATCTTTAAATTTTAAATCATCACATATTATATCAATTATTGAAGCAGCAATAGCATCAGAATCGTGTCTTATATTATCATCTACTATATTTGATAAATTACTTTTTAATACCTTTATACCTTTTGCTCTTACTTTTGTTATATCTTGTTCTACTAAATCTGCTCCTTTTTTATTATATTTTCTTATATATTCTGGTACAACTTCTCCTGTATCATAAATACAATAATCAAATAACTCTTGACCTGAATGTTCATATATTGCATTTATATGGTCTGATATTGAAAAATCATCTGTTTGACCTAATTCTGTCATTATATTACTTATATATATTTTTATTGCTTTACTAACTTTTATTGCTTTTGAAACATTTTTTATTAAAAGGTTAGGAATTACATTTGTGTATAGACTTCCTGGCCCTATTATTATTATGTCTGCATTTTCAATTGCTTCTATAACTCCTGGGGCTGGTCTACAATTTGTTGGTGTTACAAAAATTCTACTTATTTTTGAAATTTTATCAGTAACTATTTCTGGAATTTTATCTTTTTCATCTATTATTGTTCCATCTTCAAGTTCAGCACAAATCTTCATTTCATCTAGTGTTACAGGTAAAATTTTTCCTGCC
The DNA here is from genome assembly GCA_947568605.1 of uncultured Clostridium sp. GTDB lineage: Bacteria > Bacillota > Clostridia > TANB77 > CAG-508 > CANRES01. The sequence goes on along the minus strand of CANOPV010000057.1, from coordinate 2,749 downwards.
ATATTTAATACACTAGATGTAGTTTCAATAGATTTAGTAAAATCTCCACAAACTTCTCTTATTGCTGATAAATAAATATCTCCAAATGTTAAATCTTTTAATTTTCCATTTTCAAATTCATAATTAAGTATCTTTTCCATTATTTTTTCATTGTATGCTAATGAAATTATGCTATCTCTTATATCATCTAATGGTAATAAATTTAATTCTTTTCTTGAATTACTTGCTTCTCTTCCATAATCAGATATAGTAACAATTCCTGTTATATTTTTAGTATAGTTTTTTAATCCTTTTAAAACCGTATTTAAGCCACTTCCTCCACCTATTACGACTATATTTGGTCCTTGTTCATATACTTCTTTATTAAATATTAAAGATTTAACATTAACATCTTTATTTCCATTTGTTAATCTTGTATCTGTATTTTCTATTAATAATTCTAACACTCTTTTTTGACTATATACTAGACCAACAATAATAAAGGTAAATCCTAAAACAAATGATACAATAATTTTTATAACCTCTAATATGGAATTTAATTCTTTGGTTACCATAATCATAGAAACACCATAGCAAGCAAGTATTACTCCTAATAATATTAAAAACATCCATCTTTTCATTTTTGTACCTGATTTAAACCATTTAAAAAAACCATTCATTTAATTTTCATCCTTTCGAGTAATATATTCATTATTAACCACCAATAATTTCTATTTCTAACTGTATTTCTTTTTTAAACTTTTCATATACTTTTTCTTTAACATAATTTATTAGTTTAATTACATCATTTGATGTTGCATTATCTAAATTTATAATAAATCCTGCGTGTTTTTTTGAAACTTCTGCCCTACCAATTCTATAACCTTTTAACCCACATTCATCAATTAATTTTGCAGTAATAAAATCATTTCCTCTTTTAAATGTACTACCAGCACTTGCAAATTCTATTGGTTGTTTTTCTTTTCTTTGTTTAGAATATTCATCAATTTTATTTTTTATTTCATCTGAATTTCCTTTATTTAAAAGAAATGTTGTTTTTAATATAATAGAATTTTCTTTTGAAAATCTGCTATTTCTATACTCAAAATTATGTTCTTCATTAGATATAGTAATAATTTCTCCATTATAATTTAAATATGTAGTTTCAGTAACTATGTCTTTCATTTCTTTTCCATAAGCACCTGCATTCATTCGTATTGCTCCGCCTATTGTTCCTGGTATTCCTGAGGCAAATTCAAACCCTTCAATAGAATTTTTTAATAAATATCTTGCTAACTGTGTTAGTTTTACTCCTGCACCTACTGTTACTTTTATTTTATCTTTATCTTCTAATATATCTATTTCATCTAAATTTATTTTTAAGACAATGCCTCTTATTCCATCATCATTTACTAAAATATTTGAGCCATTTCCCATAACAAATAATGGAATATTATTTTTCTTTGAGATTTTTAATATGTATTGTATATCTTTTATTGTATTTGCTTTTATAAAGATGTCTGCATTACCACCAATTTTAAATGTTGTATGCTTGCTCATCTGTTCGTTTATTAATATGTTATTTTCATCAATTTCTTTTCTTAGGTCTTGAATTACATCTTCAATATTAAACATATTTATAACCTTTCTTTAAAAACTTTCTGTCTTTTTATTAGAATTTGTGCCTTTAATATATAATTGTGTACCTGTACTTGTAGTATATATATTTAAATTCATTACTTCACCTGTATAATAGTTTACAATATACGAATATGTTGAATCTTGTATTCCTATATTTTTTAACGCATCTGGATTTAATAAATAATACTTTTCATATTTTTTATTATTTTCATTTATACTTTGTATAAGAGTTACATTTTTATAATTTTTTGACACAAATTCTTTCACTTTATCATTATAATCTATACCTATTATATAATTTTCATTTAAAGTTGTTTTATATTTAGCATATTGCTCTAAAACTGCATATTGTACCATTTCTAATTCGCCTTTTAGTTTATAATCTATTGATATATTAACATTAATCGTTCCTAAATTTATTGCTATTCCTGCAATTATTATTAATATTACTATTGCTATTATTAGCATTACTAATGTTATACCTTTTTCTTGTTTTATTTTATTCATATCTATTCTCCAATTATTTTTATTAAATATTATCATTTTATTATAAATTTTACAAGGTATTTTTTTCATTATTTTAATTATTTATTAAATCTAAAATTTCTTCTTTTGTGTGTAATCCGACTGCTGTATTAATTCTTTGACCATTTTTGAATATTATTAATGTTGGTATGCTCATAACATTATATTTAGATGCTAATTCAGTTTCATCATCTACATTAACTTTTCCAACTTTTATTGTATCTTGCATTTCTTTTGCTAAATCATCAATTATTGGTGATTGCATTCTACAAGGTCCACACCATTCTGCCCAAAAGTCTACCACAACAGGTATACTAGAATTTATTACCTCCTTTTCAAAATTTTCACTTGTTAATTTTAAAGTTTCCATTTTAATTTCCTCCTTTTAATTTTTTTTATATAATTTTTGTTTAGGGCGAAATTGGGTCGCATCTCACGGGTATTCCTTACCGATTTCGCCCCTACATTTATTCGGGTCTATCCTTTGTAGAGCGGGCGACTGCTAGTCGCCCCTCGGTTTTCTACATTTTTTTATTTTACATTTTAAGGCAATTCGAGTTAAAGGATTATTTTTTTAACATTTTATTTAATGAAATTCGAGCTA
>CANOPV010000056.1 GCA_947568605.1 uncultured Clostridium sp. | reverse complement strand
ACCATCTAGTTCGAATGTTGTTCCATTTCTAACATCTCCTGCCATATATACTTCTGCCATATTTTTTCCTCACTTTCAAATAATTATTTCTACAATATTATATACTATATTTGCTTTAAAATCAAGTGTTTTATATTACAATATAATTTTTCTCAGATTTTGTTAAATTTATACATCCAAATTTTGTAATTAAAACTGTATCTTCTATTCTTACTCCAAATTTTCCTGGTATATATATTCCCGGCTCATTAGTTAAAATCATATTTGCTTTTAATATATTTTCACTTTTTGAGCCTATAATGATATTTTCGTGTACTTCCATACCTACTGAATGCCCTAATGCGTGAATTAATGTATAATCATTTATTTTAAAATCACTTTCAACCATTTTAAATAATATTTTTGTATTTGCTCCTTCTTTCATTTCTTTTAATGTTTGTAATTGATTTTTTAAAACTAAATCATAAACTTTTTTTACATATTCTTGTATAAAATCTACAAATATTGTTCTTGTCATATCTGAACAATATCCATCTACTATACATCCAAAATCTAGTGTTATAATATCTCCTGATTCTATTTTTTTATCTGTTGGTTCTGCGTGTGGCATTGATGAGTTTATTCCTGATGCAACAATTGTTGGAAATGCTAATCCATCTGCTCCATTTTCTTTAAAATATTTTTCAATTTCAAATGCTATTTCTTTTTCTGTCATTCCTTTTTTTATAAATTTTAATAAATGTTCAAAACATTTATCTGTTAATTCACACGCTTTTTTTATTGATTCTATTTCTATTTCATCTTTTATTGCTCTTTGTTTTTCTATAATGTCTTCTGTTTCTACTAAATTATTTATTTTATATTTATGCATATATTCTCTATATTTATAATATGTAACATATTTTTCTTCAAAACCTACATTTTCACAGTATGTAAAAAAGTTTTCGTAATCATATTCTGATACATCTTTTATATCTGTTACTATTATTTCATCATCAATTGTAATTGTTTTTTGTACATTTTCTATGTATCTACTATCTGTTATATAAATATTTTCTTTTCTTGTTATTAGTAATACACCTTCTGCATTAATATTTGTTAAATATCTAATATTTATAGGATTTGAAACTATCATTCCCTCCATATTTAAACTTTTTAATCTTTCTTTTAAACATTTAATTTTTAAATTCATATAACATCATTCCTTACTATATAGAAGATTTAATTAATACATTCCTAATGTAAATATTTTCAAAAGCATAAATAAAATGGCGGATGTCGGAATGAGCATTACACTAAAACAAGAAATTACAATAAATGGCCCAAATGGTATATATTCATTAGCCTTTTTTATTTTTGTTGCTATTAATATTATACTTAATATTGCACTTATTAAAAATGAGAGTACAGTTATTATTATAGTATTGGCTAATCCAAAAAATAAGCCTAATGCTCCCATAAATTTAACATCACCAAAGCCCATTGCTTCTTTTCCTGCAATTAATCCTCCAATGAGTGTAATTAAAAGGAATATTCCTGCTCCTGCAACCATTCCAAGTAACATATTTATTGCTGCATTTATATTAACAATTCCTTCAATAAATGTAAATACAAGTCCTGCTTCAAACATTGTTAAATTTAATCTATTTGGTATTATTTGAAATTTATAATCAATTACAAATGCAGATAATAGCATTGGTGTTAACACTAGATATTCAATTAAAGTTATATTTTTAATTAGTCCATTTTGAGATATACCACAAAAATATAGCAATAATATATAAATTATAGCGGTAATAATCATTAAAATTATATTAGGTTTAATTTTACCAAATTTATATTCATCTATAATGTCTTTCGAAAATACTTTTTTATATTCTGGTAATCTATAATTGCACCAATTTACTAATTCTCCTACAAGTAAACCAATTATTAAAATTCCTACATAATATAATATATGAACATTATTTATATACATTTTTTCCTCCATTAATTGTTTATTTAATTTTTCTTTATATATGATAAATATTTATTTATTACAATTTTTTCTAATGGTCTTTTTATCATTGTAATTCCAATGTCTTTTTTATCAATAGGTTTAACTAATATTGGAAACATTTTACATCTATTTGCTCCTATTATATCTGTCATAATTTGGTCTCCTACTACACCTATATTTTTATTTTCTAAGTTCATTTTTTGTTTCACTTTTAAGAATCCTGATTTAAATGGTTTTTTTGCAAAATTAATATATTTTATATTTAATTTATTAGAAACATTTTCGACTTTATCTTTTTTATTCGTATTTGATAATATATATAATTGTATATTTTCCTTTTTTAATTTATCAACCCATTCTACAATTCCATCAGGCATTTTTCTGTAATAATCAATTAATGTATTATCTACATCTAAAATTAAACCTTTTAAATTATTTTGTTGTAAAAATTCTATTGATATATCTTTTACGCTATCAAAATATGCTTTTGGATATAATAACATCTTTTTTCTCCTAATCTTTTTCTTTATTATATTATCAATTAAGAATATTTTTGTCAAGGTAAACAGAAAAATTCTCATAATTTTAGTATGTCTTACATATATTGTACTATTACATTTAAGAAAGAAGGATTAGTTATGTTTGTTTTTAATTTGAGTTTAAATGGTAATAAAATATTTAAAATTATTTTAGTAATTTCGTGTATTTTGGTATTGGGTATATTAATTTTTGCTTGTGTTAAGATATTTGGCAAAAATTCTAGGTTTAGTATTAATGATAAAGTAAAATCTCCGGATGTTGTTCAATTAACGTCTAGTAATTATACAAATACATTAAAAACTGTTCACGAAAATTTAGATTCTTATATTGGGCAAACTATAAATTTTAGTGGATATGTTTATAGATTATATGATTTTTCTGATAATGAATTTGTTCTTGCAAGAGATATGGTTGTAAGTTCCGATTTTAAAACATTAGTTGTTGGTTTTTTATGTGATTATAAAAAAAGTTCTGATTTTTCTGATGGTACTTGGGTTAATGTTACTGGTAAAATTACAAAGGGAAATTATCACGGTGAAATTCCTGTAATTCAGATAACTAAAATAGAAAAAATTGAAAAGCCATCTGATGAATATGTTTATCCACCTGATGACTTCTATATACCAACTTCGGCATTATTTTAGATTATTTTGTATCTAATAATGTCTTTACAAATCCTTGGTCTATTAATGTTTTAAATATATTTTTGAAAATTATTAAAATTATAGGTCCTAATAACATACCAATTACACCCATAAATTTAAAACCTGTATACATAGCAATTAAAGTAAATATTGGGTGAATTCCTATGTGCTTACTTACTATTTTTGGTTCTAAAAATTGTCTTAAAATTAAAATTATAGCATATAAAATTAATATTGCTATTGCTAATCTTATATCACCATTTATAGCACATATTACAGCCCAAGGAACCATTGCTGTTCCTGCTCCTAATATTGGTAATGCGTCTACAAAACCTATTCCTAATGCTGCAAGTAGAGGATATTCTATATTAAACCCTATTAACTTAAATATAAATAATCCTATTAATACTATAACAAAATCTATTAATATTAATGTTACTTCTGCTTTTAAATAATTTCCTAATGCTGTTACTAATTCTCTAAAATGCATTCCCATTCTTTTTACCCATAATTTTGGTAAATGATGTTCTATTTGGTCTAATATATATATTCTGTCTGTACACATAAAATATATTGCTAATAATGTAACAACCGTATATATTGCTACTGTTGGTATTGATGTTATTACATTTATTAAAGAGTGTAATGCTTTTGTAACCCAATTTGAAATAGTTTTTAAGAAATCTCCTGTTGAATCTTGAATAATATTTGTTACTTCTGATGAAATATTTATTTTGTCTAAATCTAAATTATCTATTATATTTTGAATTTGTATGTATGCTTTTTCAAAATAATCATTTAGCCCATTTAACATATTAGATGCTTCTAATATTAAACTTGTTATTCCCCAAGTTAGTAATCCTATTATTATTGCAAATACTATTATTAACACTATAATTGCACTTGTTTTTCTAGTTAATTTAGTTTTTTTATTTACAAATTTTATTAATGGTTCTATTAATAATGCTATTATTCCAGCAATTAAAAATGGCATATAAAAAACTGCTAGTTTGAATGATAGTATTATACATACTATTGTTATAACTAACATTAATAAACGTTTTCCTACTTTTGCCCAATACCCCATATCTACTACCATAAGTTTTGCTCCTTTCTTTTGTAAATTTATATCACAAATGCAAATTTATGTCAATGTTTTTAATTTTTCTATTTTTAAGTTAAAAAATTAAAATTTACCTAAGCCAGCTATTTTAATTATTTATTTTTTTAAAATTTTAAACGCCTTACTGGTCGGACGTTCATAAAATAATTTATTAAAAAGATTTATATACTCATTATTAATATAAGTTATATTTAAAAATGTCCTCCCAAACTGTGCTTTGTTAAAATTCTTTAAAAAATAAATAATTAAATATCTGTCTTTTCTAGTTTTTTCTTATTTATTAAAAATGAAATTCGAGTCAAAAATATTTAAAAATTACTTTTTTAATAAAATTCGAGTTAAAGAATTATTTTTTTAATGAAATTATGCAACAAGTTTGCGAAGCAAATTGGAGCCAATGAATTAAAAAAATAATTTTAACGAAGAATTGTCTAACGAAAAAAGTATCTTTTTAAATATTTTTAACGAAGAATTAAATGTTTGATTAAAATTTATTCGGCATTTTTTGCATTGCAATGACAATTACATATACATTCTACTGTATCTGAAACTTCTTTTGCACTTACCTTTTTATCATTTGCTAAATCTCCTATTGTTAATATACCAACAATTTTATCATTCTCTACTACTGGTATTCTTCTTATTTGTAAATCTGACATCAATTTTGTTGCTTCTGATACATCTGTATCTGTATTGCAACAACATACACTTGTTGTCATTATTTCGCTTATTGGAGTTTCTTTAACATCTTTATCACACGCAATAGTTCTTAATATTATATCTCTATCTGTTACTAAACCTACTACATTTTTACTTTCATCACATACTGGTATACAACCTATATGTCTTTCACACATTTTTTTTGCCACATCTGTTACCGTATCACTTGGGCAACAACAACATACATCTAAACTCATACATTCTTTAACTTTCATAATATTACCTTCCTTTACTTATAATTATTAAAAAGGCACAGTGGTGTCATCTCTCACAGGTATTCCCACAAACGATGCCCCTACAACAGAAATTTATTATTAATATTTCTACAAAACATTTATTAATAAAAATAAGATTTTCTTTATTTTAGAAAATCTTATTTTTAATAATCTTTATTTATTTTTTACTATTTTTCAAAATTTATGCAATATTTTAATTTTTACATATAATAATCTCTTGGTCTAGGTGGTGGCATTCCTGGTCCTCCTGGAAATGGTGGTCTTCCTGGACCTGGTCTTGGTGGTCTATTTGGAAAACCTGGTCTTCCTAATAATTCTCTTAGTAATAATATTTTTATTAAATCTCTTAATAAATTATTTCGTGGTCTTCTTTGTCTATCTTCACTTTTTTCTGAATTTTTACTGCTCTTTAAGCTATTTGAATTAACATTATTTCTATTATCAATTTTTTCTGTTTCTACTTTTCTATCTTCTTGCTGTTTCTCATATTCATCATATATTCTGTCTACAATTTCTTCTACTGTATCTTCTGTTACACTTCTAGAATTCATACTTACTTCTCGTGTTATTAAAGGATATAGATTATTGTAAATTTCTGGATACATATTATCTAATCTATCATTAAAATATGTTTGATTTTGAGAATCATAATAATTATTATCTCTGTATGTATTGTTTTGATAGTTTGGCGTATACCCTAATATACTTCTCATATATTCTTCATAATCTTCGTTATACATAATTGTTACCTCCTAATATTTAATTATCATATATTATGAAGTAACTCTAATTTTTGTTACAAATTATTTACAATTTCTTTAAATTTATTTCCACGCTCTTCAAAATTTTTAAACATATCAAAACTGGCACTTGCTGGAGAAAATAATACAATTTGACCTTGTTTTGCAATTTTTTTCGCAATTTTTGCAGTATCTTCTAGCG
>CANOPV010000055.1 GCA_947568605.1 uncultured Clostridium sp. | reverse complement strand
TAAAAGGAGCACAAATTATTAAACCAGAATATAACACAATAATTGCAGACAATTACTATGATGAACAAAACAAATATAAACTAGCAGGATATATTGTAGGAAAAAATGTAGATTCCGCTTATAAATATGGATATATAAATAATAAAGGTAAAATTTTGTTAAAACCACAATACACATCAATAAATAGAATAATAGATATTAATGATGAAAAAAATGTATATTTAATAGTTCAAGATAAAACAAAAATAGGACTAATAAAAAATAAAGAAATAATAATTGATTTTAATTATAAAGAATTAGAATATAATCAAGATAATAATATAATAATTGCAAAACAAAATGCAAAATTAGGTATATTAAACTTACAAGGAAAAGAAATTTTACAAGTAGAATATGATGAATTATCTATAAATGGAATATACATTTATACAAAAAAGGGAAATGAAGAAAAATATTTTAATATAGATGGACAAGAAATTGAAAATCAAAATTATAAAAGTATATCACAAATAGAAGATGGCAAATTCTATGTTATTATGGATGAAAATTCTTTATATGGAGTTTTAAATAAAGAAAAAGAAACACTAATACAACCACAATACTCATATTTAGAATATTTATTTAAAGATTATTTTATTGCCTATAATAAAGAACTTGGAATAATTAATTCAAAAGGAGAAAAAGTAATAGACTTCAAATATGATGTAATTAATAAAATAGGTGAAAGTAATGTAATACAAGTAAAAGATGTAACTAATAATATAACTGAAATTTTTTCAAAAGAATTAAAAAAATTAGGAACATTTAAAGATGCAATAATAAATGAAAGAGATAATTATATAGAAGTAAATTATCAAGATAAGACAAGTTATTTTGACTTTAATGGAATTGAATTAAAAAATACAGATATTTATAAAAATAATACATTATTTTCAGTACAATCAAATGGAAAATGGGGATTTAAAAATAAAAATGAAGAAATTATCATTAATTGTATTTATGATGAAGTTACAGAATTTAACGAATACAAATTTGCAGGCATAAAAAAAGACGGAAAATGGGGAGTTATAGACATAAATGGAAATATAATATTAGAACCAACATATCAATTAAAAACAATTAATAAACCATTTTTTATAAATAAATATTATAGAGTTTTTTATGGATATGGCAGTGTGTATTTTACAAAGTTTGAAAAATAATCAGCATCTTGCGTCGTTAAAATTTAATTAAAAATCCTCAATCTACAAAAAGTACATTTCTGGTATTTTAATTAAATTTTGCCTAGCAATATACTAATTCTTTTCAAACTTGGGTTTATAAAATTTAGAAAGGAATGAATTATTAATGTATAAAGAATTTGGAATAAGCAAAGATTTAGAAAATATGGCAATAGAAGCTCAAGAAGAAATAAGAAATGTATTTGATGAAATAAACAAAGTTTGCGAAACAAATAGTTTAAAAGTATTAAACGCATTTCAAAAAAATAATATATCAGATATACACTTTAATTCTACAACAGGATATGGCTATGGAGATATAGGAAGAGATACGATAGAAAATGTATTTAAAGACATATTAAAAGCAGAAGATTGTTTAGTTAGAAATCAATTTATCTCAGGTACACACGCGCTTACAGTAGCATTATTTGCATTTTTAAGACCGAATGACACAATGTTAAGTATTAATGGAAAACCTTATGATACATTAGACTCTGTTATAGGAATAGAAGAAAATAAGAGTTCATTAAAATCTTTTGGAGTAAAATATGAGCAAATAGATTTATTAAATGATGAATTCGATTATTCTAAAATAGAAGATAGAGTAAAAAAAGGTGGAATAAAATTAATAGAAATTCAGCGTTCAAAAGGTTACGAAAATCGTAGTAGTATTTCAATTGAAAAAGTAGAAAAAGTAATAAAATTAAAAAAAAGCATTGATAAAAATATTATAATAATGGTAGATAACTGTTATTGTGAATTTGTAGGAGAAAAAGAGCCATTAGAAGTTGGAGCCGATATTATAGTTGGTTCACTAATAAAAAATTTAGGAGGAGGAATTGCTTCAAACGGTGCATATATAGCAGGAAAAAAAGAATTAGTAGAATTAGCAGCAGAAAGGCTAACATCACCAGGACAAGGAAAAGAAGTAGGACCATCATTAGGAGCAAATAAATCAATATTGCAAGGTATATATATGGCACCGAGTGTTGTAGCAAATAGTTTAAAAACTGCTGTATTTGCAAGTAAAATGTTAGAAAAATTAGGATATAAAGTTAGTCCAAAGTATAATGATAAAAGAGTAGATATAGTTCAAACAATTGAATTTGGAAATCCACAAGATTTAATAAAATATTGTCAAGGAATTCAAATGGGTTCTGCAATAGATTCAAATTCAATACCAGAGCCTTGGGATATGCCAGGGTATAATGATAAAATAATTATGGCAAGCGGAAGTTTTACACAAGGTTCATCAATAGAGTTAAGTTGTGATGGTCCAATTAGACCACCATATATTGCATTTATGCAAGGTGGGCTAACTTATGAATATGGAAAATTAGGTGTTTTAAAAGCAATTAATAATATAGTGATTTAATGTTTTATATTAAGACAGGTATTATATATAATAGGAAATTTCTACTACAATTCATCGTTAAAATTATTTTTTTAATTCATTGGCTTTAAAGACTTCGTCATATTGTTGCATAATTTCATTAAAAAAATAATCCTTTAACTCGAATTGTATTAAAAAAACGTAGAGGCGACCATTGGTCGTTCACGTAAAGAATCCAATTTTTAAGAGAAAGGAAGAAATATGAAAACAGTAATTGTTGGTCGGAGGACCAGCAGGAATGATGGCAGCAATCGCATCAGCAGAAATAGGAAATGATGTAACAATTTTAGAAAAAATGAATTCATTAGGAAGAAAACTACTAATTACAGGAAAAGGAAGATGCAATATAACAAGTAGTATAGATATTTCAGACTTCATAAATAATATTACTGGAAATGGAAAATTCTTATATAGTGCTTTTAAAAATTTTAATAATATAGATATTATTAATTTATTAAAAGAACAAGGAGTAGAAGTAAAATATGAAAGAGGAAATAGAGTATTTCCCATTTCTGATAAATCACAAGATGTTTTAAATGCATTAATAAAAAAATTAAATAAATTAAATGTAAAAATAAAAACAAATTGTAAGGTTGTAGAAATATCTGTTAATGAAGAAGAGAATATTGTAAATGGTGTACATATATTTAATAAAGTAACAAATAAAAATGAATTTATAAAAGCAGATAAAGTTATAATTGCAACAGGTGGAAAAAGTTATTCAAATACAGGCTCAACAGGAGATGGATATATTTTAGCAGAAAATTTAGGACATACAATAACAAAAATAAAACCATCATTAGTGCCATTAGAAGTATATGAAATAACAGTATGCAAAAACTTACAAGGGTTAAGTTTAAGAAATGTATCTATAAAATTAATAGATATTGAAAGAAATAAGACTATATATGAAGATTTTGGAGAAATGTTATTTACACATTTTGGAGTATCTGGTCCAACAATATTAAGTTCATCAGCACATTTATTGAGGTATAAAAATTTAGAAGAACTTTTGAATAATAAAAAAATAAAGTTAAAGATAGATTTAAAATCTGCTTTATCAGAGGAAAAGTTAGATTTAAGAATTAGAAGAGATTTTGATGAAATAAAAAATAAGAAATTGATTAATTCATTAGATAAGTTATTACCTAAAAAAATTATTCCAGAAATAATAAAGAATTCTAATATTGACCCAAATAAAAGGAATAATGAAATAAAAAAGGAAGAAAGATTAAAACTTATAAAATCTATAAAAAATTTTGAATTAACAATAAGTAGTTTTAGACCAATCGAAAATGCAATAATAACATCAGGAGGGGTAAATGTAAAAGAGATAAATTCATCAACTATGGAATCTAAGATAGTTAAAGGAGTATATTTTGCAGGCGAAGTAATAGATGTAGACGCGTATACAGGTGGGTTTAATTTACAAATTGCATATTCAACTGGGTTTACTGCTGGAAGTAATTTTTGATTAATTATTTTAAAAATATATTAATAGAACCCTCCGGCACTTCGTGCCACCTCCCTTAAATAAGGGAGGCAAGAACATAGAGACGATTTTTATCGTTGGTTCTTCGAAGAACCTTCTTAATCTTGGCCTCTTTAATAAGGGGGCTGCCCAAGCAAAGCACGACTGGGGGTTCTTAAATAAAATATAACAAAAACAGTAGATAAATGTAGAGATGTATGTGTTGTCCACTCTCCAATGGCTAGACCCTAATAAAAATGTATAGGGGGCAGGAAATACCGTGCCCAAAATAAAAGAAAGGTTTAATAATGAATCAACTAAAAACAATCAATAATAATGCAATAGCAGAATTAGTAGAAAAAAAATCAAAATTTATTGCAAACATATTTTATGTTCAAAATGAAGAAGAAGTAAATTTTATATTAAAAAATATAAAAAAGCAATTTTTCGATGCAAAACATCATTGCTTTGCATACAGAATTATAGACAATGAAAATATAATTCAAAGAAGTAGTGATGATGGAGAACCTTCAGGAACAGCAGGAAAACCAATATTAACAATATTAGAAAAAAATCAATTTGTAAATGTTTTAGTTATAGTAACGAGGTACTTTGGAGGAATATTATTAGGAACAGGAGGACTAGTAAAAGCATATACAGACTCTACATTATTAGCAATACAACAATCAGAATTCGTAAATATACAATTAGGATATGAAGTAAATATTAAATTACAATATCAAGAATTAGAAAAATTCAAATATTTTTGTAAAATAAATGATATAAAAATTAAAAATGAAGAATTTAATGAAAATGTAAATATAATATTAGAAATTGTAGAACATAAATTAACATTATTAAACAATTTTTTCGATAAAAATGCAAAATCTGATAAAATAAATATATTATCAAAAATTTATGTAAAAAATAAGACATCAATTTTAAAATGAAATTAAAAATATTAAAATTTCCTAAAATATATGAAAAATATATGCTTTGACTTTACTTAATTTGCATTTTTAATACAAAAATAGAAAAAATTTCCAAAAACTATTGCAAAAAATTGGAAGTTATAATATAATTCTGAATGTAAAAATTTTACAATTTTAAATCATAGGAGGAATTTAAAGTGAAAGAGAAAATATCAATATTAATAGCAGATGATAATTCTGATTTTGCTAACAACTTGGCAAGTTATATTGAGAAAGAAAATGATATGGAGGTGTTAGGCATTGCAAAAGATGGTAATGAAGCGATAGAGATGGTAACAGTAGCACAGCCAGATATATTACTATTAGATGTAATTATGCCACACTTAGATGGACTGGGAGTATTAGAAAGAATATATGAATCTAATATGGATAAAAAGCCATTATGTATAATGCTTTCAGCAGTAGGACAAGATAAAATAACACAAAGAGCAATAGAATTAGGTGCACAATATTATGTTGTAAAGCCATTTGATATAAATTTGTTATTAAAAAGAGTAAAAGACTTGAAGAATTTTAGACCATCACAATTTAAGAATACTAGTGTAAGTAATTCAAGTAGAGAAATAAAAGCACCTTACATAGAAATTTCGCCAGAAAATAAGAAAAATGAAGAAAATTTAGAAGCATTAGTTACTAACGTCATACACGAAGTTGGAGTACCAGCACATATAAAAGGATATCAATATTTAAGAGAAGCAATAATGATGGTAGTAAATGATATAGATATAATAAATCAAATAACAAAACAACTATATCCAGAAATAGCAATAAAATATACAACTACTCCATCACGAGTAGAACGTGCAATTCGTCACGCAATAGAAGTAGCGTGGGGAAGAGGGCAAACAGATGTAGTAGAAAGTATATTTGGTTATACTGTTTCAGCAGCAAAAGGAAAACCAACCAATAGTGAATTTATAGCGATGATAGCAGATAAATTAAGATTAGAGTTAAAAAGTGCATAACAAATGTTATACTGTTTAGAATGTGTTAACTTATAAAAAACGTAATATATATAATTTATGTCATTAGATTATTAATAAAATAAAATAGAACTAATTTACACATAGTAAGTTAGTTCTTATTTTTCTTCATCATAAAAATATAGAATTGTTTTTATAAAATTTTATTTTGTTCGCTTGATATTTATAAAAATGTAGTATATATATAAAATACTATTTTTTTATATTTATTTTTCTCGTGAATAT
>CANOPV010000054.1 GCA_947568605.1 uncultured Clostridium sp. | reverse complement strand
AGATTTTAGATGATGAAAATATTGCAAGAACAAAAATAAAGAGAAAAATAAAATTTTTAACATATAAAATAAAAAAAAACACATAATAAAATTGGTGATGAATGTGAAAATTTCTTGTATAAAAGGAAAAAATGACGAAAATAGTTTTAAAATTCTAAAAAATTTTGGAGCAGATGTATATGAAATAGAAGATTTTGAAAAAACAGATGATGCTATAAAACAATTGGTAGAAAAAGACTACAAAACAATTTGGATAACAAATGAATTAGCAGGATTTTCAGAAGATATAATAAAAAAATACTCCAAAAATACTGATATAAACATTATTATAGCCCCAAGAAAATAAAAAATAATAGAAATATTACAGAAATATTACAAAAATATTAAAAATAGATTACATTTTAAAAAACTATTGACTTTTTTTAAAAAAAGTAAGATACTATAACAAACAAATACTAAGGAGAATTTTAGGAGGTTTTTTAAAATGGCAGGAGCGATGGTTAATAAAATATGGAATTTATTTGGAATGGATACAGAACCAGATTATGATGATGAAGATATGGAAGATTATGAAGATGAAGAAATTGAAGCAAGTGAGCCAGAAGAAAGAAGATTCTTCGGAAAAAATAAAAAAATTGTAAATATGCCACAAACACAACAAATAAAAATGGTAATATCACAACCAACAAGTTTTGAACAATCAGAAGAAATTTGTAATTATCTAAAAGAAAGAAAATCTGTTATTGTAAATCTTGAATATGTAAATAAAGATGTAGCAAGAAGAATAGTAGATTTTGTTAGTGGAGCAGTTCACGCAGTTGATGGACACATTCAAAAAGTATCTAACTCAATATTTTTAATTGCACCAACAAATTATGAAATTTCAAATGAAATGGCAAGAGAAGAAATAAAAAATAAATTATCAGTATCTTGGTTAAAATAAGTTTATACGAAAGATAACAAATTCTTTCTTTAATAAATATAAAACAAAAGAATTGTGAGATACAAAAGAATAAGGGGTAGGCTCTATATAATCCTGCCCCTTGAAAACTATATAATAAATTATGGAGGAAATTATGATTACACCATTAGATATAGAAAATAAAAAATTCTCAAGACAAATGGTAAACGGATATAGTGTAGAAGAAATAGACGATTTTCTTGACCAATTAACAGTAGAATATGAAAAAATGTATAAAGAAAATGCAGAATCAAGAGATAAAATTGAAGAATTAAATAATAGTTTAGAACATTATATGTCAATAGAAAATACATTACAAGGTACATTGTTAATGGCTCAAACAACAGCAGAAGAAGTAAAAAGTGTTGCAAGAAAACAAGCAGAACAAATAGTAAATGAAGCACAAGTTAATGCAAGAGAAACATTAAATGCACTAGATAATGAAATATTAATGAAAAAGAAAGAACTAGAAGACATACAAAAACAATTTGATATATACAAAGCAAAAATGGAATCATTACTAATTTCACAATTAGAACTTTTAAAAGATATTAATGAATAAAATACAAAAAAACCTCAGTTAAACACTGAGGTTTTTTGTATGACGATTACTTAAAAAAAATTTAACTACTATGCTACCTTCGGTAAGTATATTTTTTCATTTCTCGCATCTTCCCACTGATGCTGTTAGATACTATCGTATCTAACAGCATTCAGCGGTCCCCCCGAGATGCTCGTTTTGAAAAAAATATATTTTCCCTCACGCATAGCAGTTAAATTTTTTGTTACTGAAAGACTAAAAAATAATTTTAAGCCGAAGAAAGCGTAGCAAAATAACTAACTAGTTTGAACGGTAACAAATTTATTATTTTTTTCTTGCCAAATTTTAAAATATAATGTATAATACTATCGAATAATATTATAAATATTACAGAAATATTAAATATATATTACAATTGTGTTAATACTATTGACTTATTTAAAATATAGAATAAAATATAATTATCAAATTAAAGAGGTGCTTTAATGAGAATTATAAGCGGTACAGCAAAAGGAACAAAATTATATACATTAGATGGAATAGCAACAAGACCTACTCTAGATAGAGTAAAAGAACCATTATTTAGTATAATACAAACAAAAATCAATAATGAATGCTGTGTATTAGACTTATTCTCAGGAAGTGGAGCACTTGGACTAGAAGCATTAAGTAGAGGAGCAAAAAAAGCATATCTTTGTGATAAATCTTATGAAGCAATTAATATAATAAAAAAGAATGTAGAAAAAACACATTTACAAGAAAAAGTAATAATATTAAATAAAGACTATAAAAAAAGCATAGAGTTTTTAAAAGAAAATAAATTTGATTTAATATTTATCGACCCACCATATAAACTAGATATAGCAGTAAAAGCAGTAAAAAAGATAATAGAATTAGGGATGTTAACAAAAAACGGATTAATAATTGTAGAAACTGATGATGAAAAAAGAGAATTAAAAGAATTAGAAAATATAAATGTAAGTGTAAAAGATTTAAGAACTTATGGAAGAGTTAAACTTCTGTTTTTAAATCGAAAGGAGTAAATCAAAAAAATGGAAATTTTTACATTATTAGAAACATTGGAAGAAACATTAGAAAGAGGAAAAACTATACCTTTTTCAAATAAAGCAATTGTTTATAAAGAAGAAATCTTAGATATAATAAAAGAAATAAGATTAAAACTTCCAGATGAATTAAAACAAGCAAAATGGGTAAAAGAAGAAAGAGAAAGAATAATAGTAGAAGCACAAAAAGAAGCAGAAGGAATTGTAAAAGAAGCAGAAAATAGAATAATTGCAATGATAGATGAACACGAAATAACAAGAAAAGCGTATGACCAAAAAGCAGAAATTATTGAAGCAGCAAACGAAATGTCAAGAGAAATTTCGCAAGGAACAAAAGATTACGCTGATAATTTATTAGGAAAAATAGAAATAGCGTTAGAAGATGCTTTAAAAACAATACAAAATAATAGAAAAGAATTAAAATAAATATATGTTTATAGGGCGGACTAATTTTAAGTTCGCCTTATATAATATATTAGCATATAGGAGGAAATGTACTAAAATGGCAAAAACAAAAAAAAGAAGAAAAAAGAAAAGTGGTATAAATTTATCTGTAATAATAATGTTTATTTTAAGCATATTATCTTTAATATTAATATATACTAATGCTGGATACATAGGAGAACATTTAAGTCCAATGCTAGGTGGCATAATGGGTTGGATAAAATATGTAATACCAGTAGGAATGTTTTTAATAACAATACAAATGGCAAGCAAAAATAAAGAATATTTAATTTCAAAACTATTACAATATGTAATATTAATAATGTGTATAACATCTACAATAACAATATTTCAAATATCAAAAAGAAATCTAAATATAAATGATGAATTTACAGATATAGTTAGTCAAGCATACCAATTAGGAGAAAAAAATATTGGTGGAGGAGCAATAGGAGCAATTGTTGCAGTACCACTAGAAAAATTATTAGGTTCACTCGGTGCAGTAATATTATCAATAGGAATTGCAGTTATATTAACAATATTTATATTTGGAATACAACCAGCAGAAATATTCAATTTAATTGCAAAGAAAATAAAAGAAAGTAGAAAAAGTTTAGAATATGAAGAATATGATGACGAAGAAGAAATTATAGAAGAAAGACAAAAAGTAAAACCAGTAAAAAAACCAAAAAAATTAAAAAATAAAGAAATACAGCAAATACAAGAAATATTACCATTAGAAGATGATGAGCAAATTAAAATTAATTTCAATGATAATAAAAAAGGACTAAAAAAATATGATCATTCAAAAGATGACATTTTATCAGATTTTAAAGAAAAAGATAATAATAATAAAATAGATGAAGAAAGTACAAATGATGAAGCCCTATTTAAAACAGTTGAAGAAAAGAAAGAAGACAAAACAAAACAAGAATTAGTATTTGAGCATTTACCATTAGAAGAAGATGATGAAAATTACGAATTTCCACCAATGGAATTATTAACACAAGGAGAAAGAAAAAATTTAAAAAGTGGAGAAAAGGCAATTACAGATAATGCTTTAAAACTGGCTAAAACATTAAAAAGTTTTGGAGTATCAGCAAAAGTTGAAAGCGTATCAGTAGGACCTGCAATTACAAGATATGAATTAAAACCAGCAGAAGGAGTTAGAGTAAGTAAAATTGCTAATTTATCAGATGATATAGCACTTAACTTAGCAGCAACAAGTATAAGAATAGAAGCCCCAATTCCTGGAAAACAAGCAGTAGGAATTGAAGTACCAAATAAAGAAAATGAAGTAGTACATTTACGAGAAATCTTAGAATCAGATAAATTTCAAGATAGTTCTTCAAAACTAGCATTTGCATTAGGAAAAGATGTTGCAGGAGAAGAGGTTGTTACAGATATTGCAAAAATGCCACACGTATTAATTGCAGGAAGTACAGGCTCAGGAAAAAGTGTATGTATTAATACACTTGTTTCAAGTATTTTATATAAAGCAAAACCAAATGAAGTAAAACTTGTGATGATAGATCCAAAAGTTGTTGAATTATCAGTTTATAATGGAATACCACACTTACTTATACCAGTTGTAACAGACCCTAAAAAAGCAGCAGGAGCATTAGCCTGGGCTGTACAAGAAATGGTAAATAGATATAGTTTATTTGCTGAAAAAAGTGTTAGAGATATAAAAGGATATAATGAAGCAATAAAAAAAGAAGAAGGCACATGAAAAATGCCACATATCGTTATAATAATAGACGAGTTAGCAGATTTAATGATGGTTGCAGCAAAAGACGTTGAAGACGCAATATGTAGATTAGCACAAATGGCAAGAGCAGCAGGAATGCACTTAGTAATAGCAACACAAAGGCCATCTGTTGATGTAATAACAGGTATAATAAAAGCAAACATACCATCAAGAATTGCATTTGCAGTTTCTTCACAAGTGGATTCAAGAACAATATTAGATATGGTAGGTGCAGAAAAACTATTAGGAAAAGGAGATATGTTATTTTATCCAACAGGTGCATCAAAACCAACCAGAGTACAAGGAGCATTTGTATCAGATAAAGAAGTCGAAAAATTAGTAGAATTCTTGAAAAAAGATGGAGAAGTTTCATATAATGAAGACATTTTAGAAAAAATAGAAAAAGCAAACAGTACAGATAAAGAAATAGATGAAAAAGAAGATGATGACACGGATCCATTTTTATCAGAAGCAATAGAAACAGTTGTAGAAACAGGACAAGCATCAACCTCATTTATACAAAGAAGATTTAAAGTAGGATATGCAAGAGCAGGTAGAATAATGGATCAAATGGAGGCTCGTGGAATTATTTCAGGTTATGAAGGAAGTAAACCAAGACAAGTATTAATGTCAAAAGAAAGATGGGCAGAATTAAAAATGGCACCTTCAACAGCACCAAAAGAAAATATAGAAGAAACAGAAGAATAAATATAAAATTACTAATGAAGGAAGTGAATAAATGAAAGACTATAATAACGAATTAGAAAAGATTCTAGAAAATAAATCATTTTCAATTGAAGTAAAAAATATCCTTCAAAACATATTATATAAAATAAATACTGCATATCTTGATTATTCAACAGTAAAAAGAAATGTTGAAGATAAAAAAACATATATAGAAAACTTATTAAATTTAATAGAAAATTGTAATGAAATTAATTTAATGGAAATTAAAGATGATAATAACGAAAATATATTTAAAAAATTTAAAGTAGATAAGCAAAAACATAAAATTGATGTATATCCTAATGAAAAAGTAATGTTATATGCTATAAATAATCTAAATTATATGCAAATGTATTTAAACGAAAACTATAAAATAATAAAAAATTCATTTCCAGAATTAATAAATAAAGGAATTGAAATAAATAATACAGAAATAATTAGAGATTTTGATGCGTGGTCTTGGAATACACAAATAGATGAAATTGAAAGTTTAGAAATTAACTTAATATATCAAAATTTATTATTTTTATTAGGATACGAAAAATTAAATGAAATACTAACATCAAAATCAATAAAAACAGATTTAGAAACATTAGAAAAAAGTCTGGAATTAATATATGATGAAAAAGCAAAAAGATATATATTATTAATGTATAAAATTTCAATAATCTTATGTGTTAACAATAACAAAGAAGAAAGAAAAAGATTATTTAGTGAGAAAAAATGGTTAGAACAAGAATTTAATAGACTAAATAATAAGAAAAAATTATTAGAAGATGTAACAAATAGTAAAAAAGCAATAATGGAAGAAATAAAAAAAATAGATATTATATTAAAC
>CANOPV010000053.1 GCA_947568605.1 uncultured Clostridium sp. | reverse complement strand
TGGAATATATGTAAAATCAATAGGAAATGGAGCAAAAGTAAGTATAGGAATAGATGGAATACAAAATATAAATGATTTTATGTCAAAAGTAAGTAATTTAGGTATTTCATTAGAAGGATTTATATTAGTAAACTATTCTGTTAGTGGAGATAAAATAGTAGCAAATTTAAGAATAGATTTAGATAATCAGCCAGATGTTGAAAAAACTAATGGAGAAATAATAATAACTTATGATAAAAAGGAAATAAAAAAGTCATTTAGTATAGAGATTATCGAAGATGAAGAAGTAAATGAAAATATTACAGGTATGTATTTAAGACAAGGAGGAAGATTAATAGTATCTGGCGGAAAAATAGTAAGTTCAGGAGAAAATGGAGAATTAGCATATATAGATTGGAGTAGCAACGAAAAAATAATTTTGCAAATTAGACTTAAAAATAGTGAAACTCTTAATAATAACAGTGTGGCTTTAACAGGATATACAGCAAATCTAATTTCAAGTGAAAATGGACAATATGAATTCGAATTTGAAAAAGACGAAATTGAACCAGGTACAAAAGAAGTTACATTATCAATAAAAACAAATAAAAATGGTTCTCAAAACATAAGTGGAATTCCAATTAAAAATACTGGTGATGATACAATTATAATATCACGTGTACACGGAGAAATGAAAGACGATGGAAGATACTTCATATATATTAATTTAGAACCAAATAGAGATTCAAAATATAATATTGACTGGTGTTTAAAAAATATAGAAGTAATACTTGATGATGATAGTGAGATTTC
This sequence comes from uncultured Clostridium sp., assembly GCA_947568605.1. Lineage (GTDB taxonomy): Bacteria > Bacillota > Clostridia > TANB77 > CAG-508 > CANRES01. The sequence goes on along the minus strand of CANOPV010000053.1, from coordinate 5,627 downwards.
ATTATCAAGTGCAATGAAAGTAACAGGAACACAAGATACAATTGCATTTGAAGTATTAAACCCAACAAGTGAAGAAGTAGCTGGAAAAACTTTCGAAATAACTGTAATTGCAGAAGAAAATGATGACGAAATAGACAGTAAAGAAGCAACAATTAAAATAGAAAGTTCAGATTTTGAAGAATATAATTTAATAATAACAAATCAAGATGAAATATCAAATGCCCAAAATAAATATGGTGATGCTTATCAATATGGTACAACAACTGAAAAATTAAGTTTCAACAGTGGAGAAGAATTTTGGCAAACAGAATTTGTAGATAATCCAAATATAATAAACAATAATAGCATTTTCTGTGCTGCAAAAGGAAAACATATGGACTTCCACGGAGTGTTAAACTTCTTTAATGCAGTAGAGTTAACAGAAATATCAGAAGTAGAAAAATATGCTTTAATATATTTAAATGAAATGCCAGATACAATATTTACACAAGATAGCTCAAGATATTATGCACTACAAGCATATATATGGACAACTCATCTAAATGAAGGTCCTACATTACCAACTACTGAAATACAAGATGGATATGTTAAATATTTAGAAAAAGCAGTAGAAGCAGCAGAAGAAGCAGTAGAAAATGGTGGAATATTAACATTATATGACGGAAGAAAAATAAAAATAAAAAGTTTTTCTGCTACATATTTTGAATGGGAAAAATCTATAACATCAGCTGGTGTAGAAGTAACATATACAGAAGGTAGTAGACAACCATTTTTAACTTTTGATTATGAATTAGGAGAAAAACCAGGTATTCAAATAAAAAAAGTAAATGAGCAAGGAGATCCAGTAGAAGCAACATTTACTATTTTAAAATGGAATGAAGAAGGTAAACTAACCGAACTTCCAGACGGTTCTGAATTTACAACAAATGAAGAAGGACTTACAGACATAATACCAATAGAAGAAGGAAAATACTTTATATCTGAAACAAATGTAGAAGAGGGATATAAACCAACAAAACAATATGTAATTTTAAATGTAGATGAAAATGGAGAATGTGAATACGAAGTAAATGAGGCTTATGATGAAGCTTTAACTACTGATGGCTATGTAGCACTACCAAGTGGAACAAATGAGCCAAATGGAGAAAAGATATCAAACGAATTAGATTGGAACTCAGCAGAAGTAGAAGAAGATGGAGAAATAGAACTACTATTAGAATTAACAAACAAATATGAAATACCACCAATCAAAATAATAAAAGTAGACCAAGATGGAAACAAAATAGGTGGAAAAGGAGGAAAATTCCAAGTAACAATTCGTTCAAGAGATGGTAAAGGAAACTTATCTAAAACTTACGAACTAAATGAAAAAGGCGAAATAGACATATCATTAGTAGAAGAAGAAATAACAGGAACTGAATTAGAAATTACAGTAGAAGAAATATTTGCACCAGAAGGATATGATAAACTAGAAAATAATACAAATACATTTTCAATAAAACTTTCAGAAGATAATGAATGGGAAGTATTAGAAAGTGTAGAAGACGAGAATTTTAATGTATCTGTTTCAAACTCATTAATACAAATGAAAATAAGAAATAATAAAAAAGAAGAACCAACAACACCAGGAAATGGAGTACAATTCCCATTACTTATGTCAATACAAGGAAAAGTATGGTTAGATGAGCCACAAGGGAAAAATAGTGAAGCAAATGGAGAATATGATAGTGGAGACAAATTATTAGAAGGAATAACAGTAAAACTATATGAAAGTGATGGAGTAACAGAAGCAAAATTTGCAGATAAAAATAAAGTAAAAGATATTTTAAGTAATCAAGATAATTCAAAATATTTAACATCAAATTTATTAAAAGAATTGCAAGACAAAGCAGATAAAATATCAAGCACAAACCAAACAAAAACAGATGCAAATGGAAATTTCTATTTTGGAGGATTAGACCCAGATAAAAAATATACAGTAAAATTTGAATACAATGGAATGAGATATTCTGAAATTATGGCAAGTATTGGAGTAGAAGGATGTGGAACGCCAAGTTCAATACAAACAACAGCAAAAGCAATAGAAGATTCAGCAAGAAGACAAGAACTAACAGAAATGTTTAAAAAAATAGGACCATATCCAAATAACTATGCAGGCGGACTAGTATTTACCCAAACAGAAGTAGAAAACTATATACAAAATAAAGAATTACCACAAGGTGTTTCAGCATCACAAATGCAAAAATTTATTGAAGATACTAAAATAACAGCAGAAATAAGAGAAATAGGTGGTATACTTGAGGAAGCAGAAAATGCACTTTTACAACACAATTCAGAACAATATCCAGGCATAATAAGTAATTTCAAATTTCCAATAGTTAAAAAACAATCAGATAGAGTAATAAGTTATGATGAAGGAGCAGGGGCAGTACAAGAATGGATAGATAGTTTAAAAATTTTGGAAGGAAGTACTAATGTTGGATATACAATTCAAGCAGTAGAATGTTATAAAAAAACACAAATTGAATATGGTGGTCATCCAGATCATAAGGCTACTGAACAAATAACACCACATATTATATATGAAGGACTGTATAAGTCATATATTAAAGGTATTGAAAATAGTGGAAGTGTATATGTACCATCATCAACTCCAGGAAGATGTGGGTGGACGCCACCCAAACCTTCTGGTGTACCAAGCGACCAGTGGCATCCAACTCCTTGTGGTGGACCAGTTGGAGTTTCTATATCACATGAATTTCATAAAAACGAGTCAAAATGGGCGTGCACAAAATATTATGTAGATGAAGGATATAGTACAGGTGTTGAACAAGATAATGATTATTGGACAAGAATAGCAATTTTTGATATAAATAATGAGCCATTATATGATTATGATAAAACATCTGGAAAGAAAGGTATAGAAGATTCAAAATGGGGATGGATAGGACTAACAGATATTGACGATAACAACATTACTTCACAAGGAGGAAAAGAGGGACTAGGAAAATTATATAATATGCTAGTAGAAAAGATAGAAGAATTAGAGCCAAAAGATCAAGATTTATGTGTAGTATACCGTCCAACAGTAGACTTAGGATTATATGATGATGTACAAAAAGCAGTAGTAACAATAAACAAACAAACAGAAACATATATCTACGATAAAAGAGCAGCAAATGGAGGAATCTTCAAATTTGGTGTAAACCAATACGATATAGAAAATAGCAAAAATGCAAAAGGAAATGTAGAAGAAGCATACTCAGACTACTATCAAAGCCTAAGCAATGGAGAGCCAGACCTAGGAAAAAATGAAGTTACAGAAAAAAAATATGATGATATAGGAATAAGAAAAGAAGATGTAAACATAAATAAAGAAGGACAAGGCTCAATAACAACAAATGGAAATGCAATAGCAGGAGGATATAATGATTACGATGTATCAATAGAAATGGTATATAGAATAAAAATATATAACCAATCAGCAGTTTCAGCAAGAGTAACAAATATATTAGATTATTACTTAGACACATTTACATTTGACGGAGTATATTCAAATAAAGAATGTACACAACAAATAGGAAGTTATTCACAAGCAACAGGAGAAGTAAAACCACAAGGTTACAATGTAATGAATATAGAATTAGAAAGTGAAGAGTTACAAGCAAATGGTAGTTATGAAATATTTGTAAAACTATATATGACAGAACCAAAGAAAACATTAGGAGGAGATGTTTTAGACGAAGGTTATAAAACATTTAACTATGCAGAAATAAATGGATATTCGACAAAGATAGGAGTAATAGACATAGATTCAAGTCCAGGAGACTTAGTGCCAGAAAAAAGATTTGAAGAAGGACCTTATGATGATGATGAAGGAAAATCACCAACATTAATCTTCAAAAACCCACAAGGAGCATCAAGAAAAATGTCAGGAGTAGTATTTGAAGATATAGACACAGGAAAACTTGGAATACAGTCATATATAGGAGAAAAAAGAAATGTAGATGGTACTTACACACAAGGTTCAGACAAGCCAGTAGCAGGAGCAATAGTAGAACTAATAGAAGTACAAGAGAATGGAAGTCCATTAGATAGTCCAACAGATGTAAGAGAAGGAGTAAGAGCACAAACTAAAACAAAAGCAGACGGAACCTTTGAATTTGATAAGATAGTCGCAAGTAACTATATCCTAAGATATAACTATGGAAATAATTACGAAACAATATTAACAAAGAAAAATGAAGTAAGTGGTGCAAATTTACTAAACGATACATCATACAATGGAGAAACTTACGAAAATACAACACAAGTTAAATCTGCAGGAGATGTATACTGGTATACAAATACAACTAATGGAAAATCTTACGCAGAAGATAATAAAGACAGACGTAAAGAAGTAACAAATAACTTTATAGAATTAACAAATGAAAAAGCAGAAATACTAAACTCTTGGAAAGATAAAGTACCAAATGGAAGACATCCAAAAAGTGGAAAATTATTAATAGACGAATTAATAGAAAGAGCAAGTATGTTTGCAGAAACAGAAAAGATGTTATTAGATGTAGAATATCACCCAAGATATGAACAAAAAATTGTAGATACAGACGGAAACGGTGCTTATGAAAAAACTTATATAATGGATAATTTAAACTTTGGAATAAAAGAAAGAGAAAGAGCAGAAATACAAATAACTAAAAAGGTAAAAGAAATAAGCATAATAGACAGCAGTGGACAAAAAATAACAGGAGGAACAGAAGCAGATTTAATAGCAGGAAAAATAAAATACATCAAAATGCTACCAAACACAGAAGAAAATAAAGGCTTTGTAGATATGGAAATAGATCAAGAATTACTAAGTGGAGCAACCTTAATAGTAACTTATGAAATAACAGTAACAAATACAAGTGAAGAAGGAAACACAATAAGTAATATTCAAGTAATAAATTATGTGTCAAACAACTTAAACTATGATGGAAGTTATGGAGAAAATGGAAGATACGGATGGACACCAATAACAACAGACAAAGCAAAAGAATTTATAAACAACACATCATTAAATACAGAGCAAAAAGAAAATAAAATAGACCTATCAACATATCAAACAATACTAATCACAACATTTGATAGAATAGAACCAGAAAGATCACAAACAAAAACATTAACACTAGAAAAAAATCTATCAGCACAAGAAGAATCAGACTTTAACTACGAAAACCAAGTAGAAATAGTACGCTCAGAAAACCAAAAAGGTAGAGGAGATTACTCATCAATCTATGGAAACTTAGACCCTGAGACATACACATCAAGACAAGGAAACTTAAACTGGAATCACTTAGACGAAAAAAATGGAAATGGATTTAGACAAGAAAAAACAGCAACAGCAGACGACATAACAGCAGATTCAATAAGAGAAGCAGAACAAGACTCAGGAAATGCAGAAGAAGTAATCATAACCCCTCCAACAGGAGCAAAAGGAATAGTATTACAAACATATCACTATGTATTAGCATTAATAGCACTAATAACAACAGCAATAGGAATAATAATAATCAAAAAATACATAAAAATACAAAAATAAACAAAACGAAAATAAAAACGACGTAGGGGCACGGGGTACCGTGCCT
>CANOPV010000052.1 GCA_947568605.1 uncultured Clostridium sp. | reverse complement strand
TATGGATATAAATAAAAAGGAGAAATCGTATGGAATTAAAGAAAATATTATGTGATTTAAAAGACTTAAAAGCAAAAGGTAATTTAGACATAGATATAACAAACATAAGCAGTAACTCACAAGAAATAAAAGAAAATGGAATGTTTATAGCAATAAAAGGCTTTGAAACAGATGGACATAAATATATAGCAGATGCAATAAAAAATGGTGCAATAGCAGTTATGATAGAAGAAGGAGTAAACTTTAAATCATTAAATATTCCAGAAAATATAACAGTAATAATGAGTAAAAACACAAGATACGCACAAGCGATATGCGGATGTAATTTTTATGATGACCCATCAAAAAAATTAAAACTAGTAGGAATTACAGGAACAAAAGGAAAAACAACAACAACATTTATGATAAAATCTATATTAGAAAAACAAGGCAAAAAAGTAGGTTTAATAGGAACAATAGCAACATATATAGGAGATAAAAAAATAGAAGATTCAGATAGAACAACACCAGAAAGTATAAAACTACAAAAAATATTAGCACAAATGGTAAAAGAAAAAGTGGAAGTAGTAATAATGGAAGTATCATCACAAAGTTTAAAACTAGATAGAGTAGCAGGATGCGACTTTGATATAGGAGTATTTACAAACTTTTCAGAAGACCATATAAGTCCAAAAGAACATCCAGATATGCAAGACTATTTTGAATCAAAATTAAAATTATTTGATATGTGTAAACTAGCATTTGTAAATGTTGATGATATATATGGTCTAAAAGTTTCAAAATTAAATAATGGTTGTGAAATGCACACTTACGGAATAGACAATCACTCTGAATTATTAGCAAAAGACATAACAATAACAAATTCGTATGTAGATTTTAAAGTAAAATTAGGAATTAAAAATGAAAGAGTAAAAATTGGAATACCAGGTAGATTTAGTGTATATAATGCACTTGCAGCAATTAGTGTAGCACAAAAATTAGGAGCAACAACAGATTCTATAAAAGAAGCCTTATTAGAAGTAAAAATACCAGGAAGAAGCGAATTAGTAGATAATAAAAAAGAATTAGTAATAATGATTGATTATGCACATTCACCAGAAAGTCTAGAAAATATACTATCAGCAGTAAAAACATATACAAAAGGAAAAGTAATATCAGTATTTGGATGTGGAGGAGATAGAGACAGTGGAAAAAGGTCAGTAATGGGTGAAATATCAGGAAAAATAGCAGATTATACAATAATAACATCAGATAACCCAAGAACAGAAAATCCAGAGCAAATAGTTAATGAAATTGAACAAGGAATAAAAAAGACAAACGGAAAATATATATGTATTGTAGATAGAGTAGAAGCAATAAAACACGCAATATCAATAGCAACAAAAAGAGATATAATTGTACTTGCTGGAAAAGGACACGAGCCATATCAAGAAATTAACAATGTAAAATATCCATTTGATGAAAGAATTATAGTAAAACAAATTATAGATGAAATGAAATAAATAGAAAGAGGTATTTTTAAGTGGAATTTCAAATAAAAATATTATTATTATCTTTCGTTGTATCAGCAACACTAGGGATAATAATTATACCAATATTAAGAAAATTAAAAGTAGGGCAAATTGAAAGAAGCGACGGACCACAGTCGCATTTAACAAAACAAGGAACTCCAACTATGGGAGGAATAATATTAATAATCACAATAGCAATTTTAACAGTATTTGCTTATGCATATTATGTGAAAGATGAAATAGATGTTGCAAAAAGATTATTACCAATATTATTAATTTCAGCAGGGTTTGGTTTAGTAGGCTTAGTGGATGATGTAAAAAAGCTTGTATTCAAAAATACAGATGGCTTAAAGCCAGCATATAAAATGTTAGGACTTTTATTAATATCAGTAGCTTATGTATTATATTTAGTATATTTTACAGATGTTGGTACAGATACATATATACCTTTTTTTAAGACATATATTAATTTAGGATTACCAATATATATAATATTTAATATAGCAGTAATTCTTGGGACTACAAATGCAGTAAATTTAACAGATGGAGTAGATGGATTAGCAACAAGTGTTTCAACAATTATAATTACTTGTTTAACAGTTATTGGAATTATATATGATGTAAAAGAAGTAGCAATATTTGGAAGTATTGTAACAGGTGCGTGTTTAGGATTTTTAATATTTAATTTAAATCCAGCAAAAGTATTTATGGGAGATACAGGATCACTCTTATTAGGTGGAGTAATAGCAGGAATGGCAATATATTTAAAAATGCCATTATTATTGATAATAATAGCATTAATTCCAGTAATTGAGACAATATCAGTAATAATGCAAGTTACATATTACAAAAAAACTGGAAATAGAATTTTTAAGATGGCACCATTACATCATCATTTTGAACTTTCAGGTTGGAATGAAAATAAAGTCGTTTCAATATTTAGCATAATAACATTAATAGTTTGTATAATTGGGTTAAATGTTATTTAAAATTTAATAAAATTTAAAAAATTTTATTGGTTTTGAAGAACCCCCAGTCATCTTCGATGACAGCCCCCTTAATAAAGGGGCCAAGATCTTGCCTCCCTTATTTAAGGGAGGTGGCACAAGGTGCCGGAGGGTTCTTAATTAAATATTCTTCCAAAAATAAAAAAGCATAAAAGGAGTGAAAAAATGGCAAAAAAGAAAAAAGAAAAGAAATTTTCAAATTTTGTAGATAAACCATTCGACTTCATACTATTCATAGTAATACTACTATTATTAGCATTAGGAATAGTAATGGTACTATCTGCCAGTGCTCCATCTGCACTAGCAAAAACAGGAAACAGTTACGATTATGTAACAACACAAGCAGTAAGTGCAGTAATAGGAATAATATTAATGTTATTTATTTCAAAAATAGATTATAGATTTTATAAAAAATTTTATAAAATGCTATATTGGGTATCAATTATATTATTAGTAATAGTAAAAATTCCAGGAGTAGGATATGAGGCAAATGATGCATTAAGGTGGATAGATTTGGGGTTTACAACAATTCAGCCATCTGAAATTGTAAAAATAGCATTAATAATATTTTATGCAGTATATTTAACAAATAATAGAGATAAATTATCAGAATGGAAAACAGGATTTTTAATGCCATTTATCATATTATTACCAATAATGCTTATATTAGTTTTAATACAAGACCATTTAAGTGCAACATTAGTAATAGTTGCCATTGTATCAATAATGATGTTAACAGCAGGCTCAAAATTAAAACACTTTATATTAACAGGATTACCATTAGCAACAGCAGGTGGAGCAGGGTTATTTTTACTTGCAAAATTCACAGATAAAGGAGCATTTAGATTATCTCGTTTATCAGTATTTTTAGATCCTTGGATAGACCCATTAGGATTTGGATATCAAACTATACAAAGTTTATATGCAATAGGTTCAGGAGGTCTATTTGGCTTAGGATTAGGAAACAGTAAACAAAAATATTTATACATACCAGAACCACAAAATGACTTTATATTTTCTATTTTAGCAGAAGAACTAGGTTTTATAGGATGTATTGCAGTAATTTTATTATTTGCAATATTTATATGGAGAGGAATACTAATTGCAATGAAAGCACCAGATATGTATGGAAGTTTAGTAGCAGTTGGAATAACATCATTAGTTGGAATACAAGCAATAATAAACATAGCAGTTGTAACATCATCAATACCAAATACAGGTATGCCACTACCATTTTTTAGTTATGGAGGTACAGCATTGCTAATTTTACTATGTTCAATGCGGAATTTTACTAAATATTTCGCGAGCAAGTAAGAAAATATAGATTAAAATTATTTTTTAAATACCTTTTAGCTCGAATTTCATTAAATAAAATTTAAAAAAATAATCCTTTAACGCGAATTGTACTAAAAATGTTAAATTAAAAAATGTAGAGGATGTAGGGGCGAAATCGGTAAGAAATGCCCGTGAAATTTGACCAAATTTCGCCCTAAAAAATTATAGAATAATTAAATTTTACGATGTAGGGGCGATTTTAATCGCCCGCACTTCGAAGGCTAGACCTAAATATTCTTAGAATAACCTACTAAAACCTTGACCCCTTTATTTAAGGGGGCTGTCATCGAAGATGACTGGGGGTTATAATGATGTTAATTTAAAATTAAAAATTAGGAGGAATTTTAATGAAAGTCATAATTGCAGCAGCAGGAACAGCAGGACATATAAATCCAGGAATAGCAATAGCAAATAAAATAAAAGAAAAAGAACCAAATTCTAAAATTATATTTATAGGAACATCAAGAGGACTTGAAAATGATTTAGTTTCTCGTTCAGGCTATGAATTAAAAACAATAGAAGCGTATGGATTAAGCAAAAAAATAAGTATAAATAATCTAAACAATATATTAAAAACAATAAAAGGAATAGGTCAAGCAAAAAAAATTGTAAAAAAATTCAAACCAGACATAATAATAGGAACAGGAGGTTATATATGTGGTGCAGTAATCTTAGCAGGAAAAAAATATAAAATTCCTACAATATTACACGAAAGCAATGCACATCCTGGAAAAGCAGTAAGAATGTTATCTAAAAAAGTTGATAAAATATTAGTAGGATTTGAAGAGGCAAGAGAAAAACTAGGGGTAAAAGAAAAAACTGTTGTTACAGGAACCCCTGTTAAGATGAAAGATTTGAATTTAAGCATAAATGAAAAAGAGCAAAAATTAAAAAAATTAGCATTAAGCCCTAATAAACCATTAGTTTTAGTATTTGGAGGAAGTCAAGGTGCTAAAAAAATTAACGACACAATAATTGATATAATAAAACAAAAATTAAATAATAATTATCAAATAATGTGGGCAACAGGACCAAATCAATATGATAATATAAAACAAGAATTACAAAATGAAGATATTGATATTGAAAGATTAAACGGTATAAAAATAGTACCATATATATATAATATGGAAGAAATAATGAATATTTCATCAATTCTAGTTTGTAGAAGCGGAGCAATGACCATTACAGAAATTGCAAGATTAGGAAAAGCCGCAATATTTATACCATTACCAAATGTAAGCGAAAATCATCAAGAATATAATGCAAGAGTATTAGAAAAGTTAGGTGCAGCAAGAGTAATCTTAAATGATGAATTAAATGCAAAAAATCTAAATGATAATATAAATAGTATTTTATCTAGTAAGCAAAACTTAGAGCAAATGGGTATTAACGCTAGAATGTTAAATGTTAATAATGTAGAAGAAAAAATATATGACGAAATACAAAAATTATTTTTAAATTAAATAAAATATTAAATTCTTTGTTAAAAATATCTTTTTTCGTTAAACAATTCTTCGTTAAAATTATTTTTTAATGAAATATAATGTTCAATTCTTCGCTAAAATATTTAAAAATATGCTTTTGGCTCCAATCGCTACTTAGACGTTGTCGCCCGCAAAAGCAATTTTTAAATACCTTTTAGCTCGAATTTTATTCTTGCCTCCCTTATTTAAGGGAGGTGGCTTGATATGCCAGAGGGTTCTTATTTAAATTTAAAAATGAAGAGAAATGTAGGGGCGAAATCGGAAAGGAATACCCGTAAGACACGACCCAATTTCGCCCTAAAAAATTATAGAATAATCAAATTTTACGATGTAGGGGGCGGAGAGTGTCGTCCGATCTCCAAAGACTAGACGCTAATAATATAGGGACAAAAAAGAAAACCTTTTATTACAAATAAGTAATAAAAGGTTTTCTTTTTTAATTAGGAATTTTAGAATCCCATTTTTGAAGAATATTATACACATTCTTAGATAATTTCTTAGTCTTTGAGCGAATTGAAATAATATAATAATCTTCCATCAATTTGCATCGTAAAGTTGGTTTTATATTATTTTCACACAGAAAATAAAAAAAATCAGTTAAGTCATTAACATTAACTTTAATAATGCATTTGTGTCCAACGCGTGTCAAATTGTTTTCGCCTAAAAGCCGATTGTTGTCCAATGGAATTACTCCTTTCAAAATATTATAACAATATATATTCAAAAAAAATAAAAATATTCATTATTAACATAATTGTATTAATAAATAAGTTAATATTACAAAAATATTACAAGGATATTTCTTTTATATTACATTCACTAAAACTATTGAATTTTAAATAAAAAGAGTGTAAAATGAAATTAGATTAATAAGTAAAATTGTATAAAAAGGAGAAAAACAGATGAAAAAGATAATATCATTAATTCTATTATTTATATTAATAGTGAGTAATGCAACATTAATATATGCAGAAGAAACTGGAAATAATATAACATTTACGGCGAATAAAACAAAAGTAAAAGTAGGAGATACAATAACTGTAACACTAAAAACCAAAGAAAAAATACAAGCAGCAGATTTTAGTATAAAATATAATAGTGATATATTAA
>CANOPV010000051.1 GCA_947568605.1 uncultured Clostridium sp. | reverse complement strand
AACTATATCTTCAATTTTTGCTTTTTCATCTATTTTATTTTCTTCTGTTTTTTCTTCTGCGTTTTTTTCAATTTTTTCTTCTATTATTTCTTCCTTTTTTTCTTCTAACTCTTGTTTATCTTTTTTTTGCTTACTCATTTTTTTATTCACAATCCTTTCAAAATTTAAAAGGGCAAGTGACATCATATTTAAAAATTCTTTATTTAAACGTGCCCCCATATCGTTTAAAAATCTTATTTCATCTTTGCTAACTTTATAATAATTTCACTTAATTTATTTTCTAATTCTTCAATTTGACTTTTTTCTAAATCTTTATTTTCTAATTTATTTAATATTTCATTTTTTTCTTCAATTATTTTTTCCTTTTTGTAACTATTTATTATATTATCTATAACTTTTTCTTCATTTGATATATCAAAATCATAAGTCATTATATATGTAATATGATTAATTACTTCTTCATCTTCAAATAAATCTATAACATTAGTAATATTTCCTTTTTCATATTCATCATACAATTTTTGAACTATTTTTTTATTTTTTTCATATTTGAAGTCTTCAACAGATATATTAGATTTTATTTTTTCTATAATTTTTGTGTCTGAGTCTATTAATAATGAAATAATCATATTTTCTTTTTTAATGATATTTTCAGATATTTCTGTTTGTTCTTTTTTTATAATCGTTCTATTTATTGCTGGTCTTTCTAATACTTTTGAACCTTGATTGTTTGAATATAATTTTTTATTAATTTGTGCATATAATGCTTCTTTTTTTATATCATAGTTTTTAGATATTTTATCTATATATACTTCTCTTTCTATTTCATTTCTTACCTTACATAGAATATTGCTTACTTCATTTAAAAAATTAATTTTATCTGCTGCAATTTCTAAATTTAAGTTTAATTTTATATTTTTTACTTTAAATTCTACAAGTGATATTGCATTTTCTACATATTTATTAAATCTACCTGTACCATATTTTATTACAAACTCATCTGGATCTTTTGCTCCTTCTAATTGTAATACTCTAACATCATAACCTAGGTTTTGTAATATGTCTAAACCTCTTAAAGTTGCTGCTTGTCCCGCTCCATCTGAATCGTATCCGATTATTATTCCTGATGCGTATTTTCCAAGTAATCTTCCTTGCGCTTCTGTTAGGGCTGTACCTAATGATGCTACAACATTTTCTATTCCTCTTTGGTATAATGAAACTGCATCCATATAACCTTCAACAATTATTATTTTTTTGTTTCCACTTTTTTTTGCTACATTTAGTCCAAATAATTGTCTTCCTTTACTGTATACTATATTTTCTGGTGAATTTATGTACTTTGGTTTAGAATCGTCTAATACTCTTCCTCCAAATGCTATAACTCTTTCTCTTACATCTTTTATTGGAAACATTAGTCTTCCTCTAAATTTATCATAAAATCTGCCTTTTTCGTTTTTTCCTATTAAACTAGATGCTAACATTTCTTCTTCTGTAAAGCCTTTTTCTTTTAATATGTTATATAGATTTCCATTTTCAGGTGAGTATCCTATCATAAATGCTTTTAATGTTTTATTGTCTAGTTTTCTTTTTTTTACATATTCTTGTGCATTTTTAGATATTGGATTATATAGAGTTTGATGATAGTATTCTGCTGCTATTTTATTTATTTCATATACTTTTGATTTTAGTTGTTCTATTTTATCGTCTCTTTCGGTATTTGTTTTTGGCAATGCTATTCCTGCTCTATCTGCTAATATTTCTATTGCTTCTTTAAAATCAACATTTTCTATTTTACTGATAAAGCGTATAACATCTCCTCCTGTATGACAACCAAAGCAGTTAAATATTTGTCTTTCTTGTGATACGGAAAAAGATGGAGACTTTTCATTGTGAAATGGGCATAAACCAAAATAATTTCTGCCTTTTTTCTTTAATACAACATATTGCGATATGACATCTACTATATTATTATTATTTCTAATTTCATCAACTAATTCGTCACTATATCTTGCCATTTTATTTTACCTTTCTTTAATATATTATATTATTCGACAGATTTGTCTTTAATCCTTCTAATATTTTATGTAATCTTTAATAATTTATTGTAAATTTTTGTAAGTTTTAATTTGTAATATGTATTGTAAAAGAAAAAACTCCCTAATGAAAGGAGTTTTTTCTGAAATCTCTGTATATGACAGAAGAAAAAAATGTTTGGAAAGCGAATTCTTTCCATTAGTTATATTATATCACTTTTACTATATTATGTCAAATTTTTTCTAGTTAGATTAAACCATTTTTCATATAGATTCGTTGTTACATTCCATAAATTAACTTTTTTTACTTCTTTATCTGAAATTAGATTTACTGTTGCAATTGTTGCCCCATCTAATTCAAAAATTACTTCTCCTATTTTTTGCCCTTTTTCAATTGGTGCTGATATTTTTCCGTCTAAATTAATATTTTGTGTTACATTTTTTTCTTGACCTTTTTTTATTAATACTGATGCTGTTTCTTCATATATTGCATTTACAGTAGTTTCTACTCCTTTTTCTACTTGTAATTCTTTTACAGTTTCTCCTTTTTTTCCAAATTCTTTATATGAATAATTTGCAAATCCATAATCTAATAATTTTTGTGCTTCTGCAAAACGAATTTTGGTTGTTGGGGCTTTCATTATAACTGCTATTAAAGATAAATTATCTCTTGTTGCACTTGCTGCTAAATTATATAATGCAAGTGATGTTGAACCTGTTTTTAAACCTGTTGCTCCTTTATAATTTCTTATTAATTTATTTGTATTTACTAATTCAGATTTTCCATCTCTTAATGAGTCCATCCATATTGTAGTGTAATTTGTTATGGTAGGATGTTTTGTTAATAGTTCTCTTGCCATTAAACTAATATCATAAGCGGACGTCAAATGCCCGTCTTCGTCTAAACCGTGGCAATTTTTAAATGTTGTATCATTCATTCCTAGTTCTTTTGCTCTTTTATTCATTAATTCTACAAATGATTCTTCTGTACCTGCTAAATATTCTGCCATTGCGACTGTACAATCATTTGCAGATACTACGCAGATTGCTTTTAACATTTCATCTACTGTTAGAGTTTCTTTTGTGTCTAACCAAATTTGTGAGCCACCCATTGAATTTGCATTTTCACTACAAGGTATTTTATCTGTTAAATTTAATTGACCACTGTCTACGGCTTCCATTATAAGTAAAATAGGCATAACTTTGGTAACACTTGCAGGTCTTAATTGTTGGTGTTCGTTATATGAATATAATATTTTGCCTGTGTTTTGTTCTATAAGTATTACTCCTCCTGATTCTAATTTTAATGAATTTTCATTTTCTGTTTCAGATGATGTTGTTACTGTTTCTTCTAGTTCTTCTGACCATACATATTGTTCGTCCCCTGCATAACTTTGTGTACTTAAAATTGTACACATTATAAATATTATAGAAATGATATATATTAAAGATTTTTTTAATTTAAACATAAAAAACCTCCCTGATATGATTTAATAAAATCTATTCAGGGAGGAAAAATTTATTACAAAATATTAATCGTCTTCATCTTCGTCATCGTATTCTATGATTCTTTCTGGTTCTGATATTGTTTCATCGTATTCAATGTCATAGTCTGATTCCTTTATAGTATGTGGCTTTTTTCTTCTAGTTTTTGATGTTATATCAGTTTCTTTTTTTGCTTTACTTTTACTTTTCTCTTCTGTTTTATTTTTTTCTTCTTCTTTATTTTGCATTGCTTTATCAATAACAGAATTTGCTTTTTCTACTAAATCTGGTATATATTCTAATAACTTGTCTAATGAAGATGTGTGATTTATTGGTAATAATTTTACACTATTTTCTTGTATTACTAAAAATGCTACTGGGTTTATATTAACACCTGCACCACTTCCACCTCCGAAATGGTAATCTATATTGTATTGCTTCTTCTTTATCTTTTTTCGTGTATTCGTCTATTGTTTCTCCTTTAAATTCACTTCCGCCTGCTGCAAAACCAAATGATACTTTTGATATTGGTATTATTACAATTCCATTGGTAGTTTCTATTGGTTCTCCTATTATTGTATTTACATCTACCATATCTTGTATACTATTCATAGCTGTAATCATAAGACCTTCTATTGGATGTTCGCTCATTTTTATCATCTCTCCTTTTTTTATACAATAAAAAATATATTATAAAGATAATATGTACAATTTTTACCTTTATTATACAATTAAAATCTATTTTTAAGATATTTTTATCAGTATATAATGGTGTAACCTTATATTTACAATTTTTATAGTTTCTTTTACTTATAGTTTTACTTAATATTATTGATATTATTGTTGATAATACTGCTACACTTCCTATCGTTATCATCACATCAGGAGTATTTATTTCAATATTTAGATTAAAGTTTTGTAATTTTATTTTTAATTTTTTTATTAAATCTTTTGTTTCATTTTTATTTGGTATTTTACTTTTTAAATTTTCAATTTGTTTAGGTTTTAACTTTTGTTGTATATTTAGCTTTTTTAATTTTTCTTTATCTATTTTTATTTTAAAAATTTCTATATTAAAAAAATGTAGACTCATAAATATTTCATAATCAAATATAATATTACTTTTTGCATATTCTTGTTCATAAATTAATAATTGTATTTTATTTACTGTTATTTTTATATTTGATAATATAAACATTATAATTAATAAAGCAATTATTCCGAAATATAGAAAAAACTAATATCATAAAAATCACCTTCTTATAATATTAGTTTTTCCATTTTTTAACTTATTATTCTTTTTGCTTTTTCTACTGTTATATCTCCAAATAATTCTTTTTGTGTTGTTGTAACTTTACTTCTTCTTGATAATTCTAATAATCCTGTAAATGCTGTTACAACTTCTACTTTGTTACATTTTTTTAAAGTGTATAATTTATTAAATACAAATTTTGGTTTTTTTATTAGTTCTCTAAACATTTCTTTTAGTTTACTTTCTACTGTATATGTTTCTGTTATTGCTATCTTTTCTATGTTTTTTGCATTTTGATTTATTTTTTGATTGTTTTTTTCTATCATTTCTAAATATAATTTTGGAATTATATCTTTTGAATATTCTTTTTCTAGTTTTTGTTTTGGAAGTTCTAGAATATCTGCAAATTTATAAAATCTATTTGAATATAATTCATAATTTTCTTTTAATTTTTTAGTAATTTCTTTGTATTTTTTATATTCTATTATTCTTTTTAATAGTTCTTCTTCTGTTAGTTCGCTTTCGTCTTCTTGCGTTGTTGGAAGAAGTCCTTTTGATTTTATATATAGTAGTGTTGATGCCATTATTATAAATTCACTTGTTATTTCTAAATTCATTTTTTCCATTTCATTAAGATATTCTATGTATTGGTCTGTTATTTCACTTATTTTTATATCATATATATTCATTTTGTTTTTATCTATTAAATGGCATAATAAATCTAGCGGTCCTTCAAAATTATCTATTTTAATAGCATATTTATTTGTTTCTAATGTTAATATATTATTCATCTTCATTAAACCTTTCGTCTAGTACTTTTTTTATTGTATCTCTTTTAAAACCCTTTTTCAATAGAAATTCTATTAATTCTTTTTCTTCTGAATTTGATTTTTTTAATATTATATTTTTTAATGAATTTTTTTCATATTCTAATAATTCTTCTTCGTGATTATCTATGTATTGTTCTATTAAATCTTTTTCGATTCCTTTTGTATATAATTTATATTTTATTTCTGTTATAGATAAATTTTTTAACACTATATATTCGTTTACTGCTCTTGATATGTATTCTTCATCACTTATATATTTTGCTTCTTTTAAATATTGTATAACATCTTCTAATATGTGCTCATCTTCTTTTATGAATTTTTGTCTTATTTCTTTTTCTGTTCTTTTTTTATATAAAATATATTTTAATACTTTTGTTTTCATTTTATCAAATTCTTCTAGTGAATAATTCATATAATACCTCTATTGATTTATTCTTCATCTTCTTCTACGTCTTTTTCTGAATTTTTATCATCTGCTAGACTTTTTTCAAATGCTTGTGAAAAGTTTTCTCTAATTTTCGTTTCTATCTCTTTCATTATTTCAGGATTTTCTGATAGGTATCTTTTTACATTTTCTCTTCCTTGCCCTATTCTTTCTCCATTATAACTAAACCAAGAACCGCTTTTTTCTATGATTTCTAAATTTACACCCATATCTAGTATGTTTCCTTCTTTTGATATTCCTTTTCCATATAGTATATCAAATTCAACTTCTCTAAATGGTGGTGCAACTTTATTTTTTACTATTTTTACTTTTGCTCTATTTCCTATTACTTCTCCATCTTGTTTTATATTTTCTACTTTTCTTATGTCTAATCTTACAGAAGCATAATATTTTAATGCTCTACCTCCTGTTGTTGTTTCTGGGCTTCCAAACATTACTCCTACTTTTTCTCTTAATTGATTTATAAATATTATAGCTGTTTTTGATTTAT
>CANOPV010000050.1 GCA_947568605.1 uncultured Clostridium sp. | reverse complement strand
TTTCAACATTAGTATTTTCAATTAAGTGTGACATATGTTTGACAAACCTACAAAAATATAATAATTAATATTATAAAAAATCTTGACAAGTATATAACTTAAATTGTATAATATTAATAACAAATGTATTACGCCACCCTATTGGCGTAACTTTGAAATATAAGTAATAAATGAGTAGGTGAACAAATATTTTAAGGGGGTACTTTGGAAAAAGTACCCTTTGTTATTATACGAAAAGATTAATTTTTTAGAAGGAGAAAAAAATGCAAATTCAAAAAGGAAATTTTTATTTTATTAAAGATAGTTATTATGATAAAGTACAAGATAAAGAATTAATGCAAAATAAAGAAAAAGGAATCAAAAGACCGTGTTTTTATTGCTTTAAAGATTCAAAAATAGATAAATTATTTTGGTTTATTCCAATTAGTTCCAAAGTATCAAAATACCAAGAAATATATAATAAAAAGATAAAAAAACTAATAGAAAAGAAAAAGAAACCTAATGTAGATACACTTGTATTTGGAAAAATAAATAATGAAGATAGAGTTTTTCTAATACAAAATATGTTTCCAATAATAGAAAAGTTTATTAGTGATACATACAGTAGAAAAAATTTGCCTGTAAGAATAGGTTATGAATTGCAACAAGAGATAGAAACAAAAGCAAATAAAGTTTTTTCATTAGTAAAAAAAGGAAATAAAGGATTAGTATTTCCAGATATAATAAATATAAAAAATATTATGATAAAAGAAATTAAAGAAGAAAAAATTATGTAAAGAAAGTCATAGAAATAGCAAATAGAAATGTTCAATAAAAATGTGCCTATAAAAGGCACATTTTTTAGGGATAATTTAAATTCCTGTAAATTTTGTCATTTCTCTTCTAAGTCGTCTTGCTCTTGTCAATTTTGGATTATGCCAAAATTGTCTTCTACGATCTTTGCCCCGAACATTTGCAGTATAGAAAATAGAATAATTTTTTCTCTTTTCGTAATTTTTGCTTGCATTTATTGCATTCCTGCAAACCCGTTTTTTTGCTTTTGCATTGTTTTTCCTACGAGTAGCACGATTATTCGTAAATCTACTTGTATGATTATCAGTAGAACTGGATTCTATGTCGCTCAATTTGTCTGCCTCGATTTTTTCCAACATCGTTTCAATAGGCTCAAGATAAAATGCATTTGCATAAAATTCACAAAAGTCAGGTTTGGAGGATGCAAGCAAATTATCAAGATAATCTACAGGATTTTTCGAGGAATCTACATCCTGTTGAATTTCCTGATCCTCCTCATAGAGTTCAAGAGCTGCATTTACTGAGATTTTGTTGTTTGCCATTGTAGAACATCCCTTCTTTAAAAATTGTAATAATATTATAAATGATTTTATATAAAAAGTCAACAATTTTCACAAAATAAATTATGTTAATAATTTGACATTTAAATAAATAAGGTATATATTAAAAAAGTAATAATATAAATTACAAGAGGGAAGTATATGAAAGATATAAAAGTAAAAGATATTTTAAAAATATGTAATGGAAAATTATTATATGGAAATGAAAATATAATATGTGAAGATTTTTCAAAAGACACAAGAACAATCAATAAAAATGACACTTACATTGGAATAAAAGGTGAAAAATTTAATGGAAGTTTATTTTATGAACAAGCATTAGAAAAAGGAGCAAATGTATGTATTTTGCAAGATGTAGAAATCGACATCAATAAAATAAAAAAGTATGAAAATATAGCAATTATCGAAGTAAAAGATACAATAAAAGCATTGCAACAAATAGCATCATATAAAAGAAGTTTATATAATATACCAGTAATTGCAATTACAGGAAGTGTTGGAAAAACAAGCACAAAAGACATAATAGCAAGTGTAATGTCTGAGAAATATGATGTATTAAAAACAGAAGGAAATTTAAACAATCATATAGGATTACCACTTACAATACTAAAATTAAAAGAGCATAATGCATTAGTAGTAGAAATGGGAATGAGTGCATTAGGAGAAATAAGAACACTTACAAACATTGCAAAACCGACTAAGTGTGTTATAATAAATATAGGAACATCACATATAGGAGAATTAGGTTCCAGAGAAAATATACTAAAAGCAAAATTAGAAATTTTAGAAGGAATGAAAGAAAATGGAACACTTATAATAAATAATGATAATGACTTATTACATAAATGGAATGAAAAAAATAATACATATAAAGTAAAAACCTATGGAATAGAAAATAAAAGTGATATAATAGCACAAAATATAGAACTTTATGAAAATGAAAGTAAATATTTAGTAGATATAAACAATAATAAATACAATGTAGAAGTCTTAATTGGAGGAAAGCACTTTATATATAATAGTTTATGTGCAATGTGTGTAGGTATTGAAATTGGTATTGAAATTGAAAAAATAATAGACGGAATTGCAAAATTTGAATTAACAAAAAATAGAATGGATGTACAAAAAAACAGTAATAATGTAACAATAATAAATGGTACATATAATGCAAGTTATGATTCAATGAAATCATCGTTAGAATATTTAAAAAATTTAAAAGGAAGAAAAATTGCAGTTTTAGGAGATATGTTAGAATTAGGAGAATATTCAAAAAAACTACACGAAGATGTTGGAATTGAAGCAAAAAATAATAATGTGGATATTTTAATAGTATGTGGAAAAGAAGCAAAAAATATTTCTCAAAAAGCGATTGAAATAGGAATCAAAAAAGAAAATGTTTTTGAATATGATTATAAACAAGATGTAATTTCTAAATTAAAAGAAATAATGAAAAATGGAGACAACATATTAGTAAAAGCATCACACTCAATGAAATTTGATGAAATTGTAAATGCTATATTATAAATTGTTTATTTTTTAGAATTTTAATTAAGTATACAATTATTCACTAAAAAAAATTAAAAATATGTTTTTTTGTTATACAATTCTTAGTTAAAATTATTTTTTTAATTAGATTAAATATTTAATTCTTCGCTAAAATATTTAAAAATATACTTTTGGCTCCAACCGCTACGCTTTGCTTCGGCTAAAAATTATTTTTTTTCAAAATTAGTTTTCCAGGCTCACGGGTATTCCCCGCCTCCACGGCTGTCAGACCGTAATTTTGAAAAAAATCTATAAAAAGGTTGTGAAATGAATTACACTAAAAATTTTATTTAAAATAATTTTCGCCTCACGCTTCGCTTTAAGCCTTGTCTCCCTTATTTAAGGGAGGTGGCACGGAGTGCCGGAGGGTTCTTAATTAAATTAAAAAATTTCGAAAACACGTGTAGGGGCGATTTTAATCGCCCGCTCTCCAACGGCATACTAAAATAAATAATCAAATTAGGAGGTCTTATGAAGAAAATAGGAATAATTTTTGGAGGAATTTCAACAGAACACGATGTATCAATCGTATCTGGAACATCAGTAATAAAAAGTCTAAATAAAAACAAATATGAAATAACACCAATATACATATCAGAACAAGGAGAATGGTATAAATACAATGTACCAACAGAAAAAATAGAAATCTTAAAAGTAGGACAAAAACTAGAAAATTTAACAAAAATAGAAAACATATTTGAAACATTAAAACAACTAGATGTAGTATTCCCAGTATTACACGGTATAGGAGGAGAAGACGGCTCAATACAAGGAATATTTAAAATGTTAAAAATAAATTATGTTGGATGTGGAGTACTTGCTTCAAGTATTGGAATGGATAAAGTATATACAAAAATAATATTTGAAAAAGCAAATATAAAACAAGCAAAATATGAATATATAAGAAAAGTAGGAGAAAATTACATATATGTAGATAAACAATTCAATGAAGAGATATGTACATTAGATAAAATCTGCAAAATTATAGTAGATAAATTAAAATTTCCAATGTTTATAAAACCATCAAACTCAGGCTCATCAGTAGGAATAAACAAAGCAAACACAGAAGAAGAATTAAAAAAATATATAGAATACGCAACAAACTATGACACAAAAATTTTAATAGAACAAGGAATTAAAGGAAGAGAAGTAGAATGTGCAGTATTAGGAAATGAAGAAGTATTATCTTCTTGTGTAGGAGAAATATTGCCAGCAGAAGAATTTTACACATTTGACGCAAAATACAATAATGCAGGGTCAAAAGTCTTAATACCAGCGAGTTTACAAAAAGAGATTTCAAATAAAATTAGAGACTTAGCGATAAAAGCATTTAAAGCAATAGATGGAAAAGGCTTATCAAGAGTAGACTTCTTTATAGAAGATAAAACAAATGAAATATATATAAATGAAATAAACACAATGCCAGGATTTACAGAAATAAGTATGTATCCAAAATTATTTAATCAAGTAGGAATAAAATATTCAGAATTATTAGATAAATTAATAGAATTAGCAAATTAGAATATAATTTTATACTAATTTCTACTTAATAAAATTTTTTAAAATAACATTTTATAAAAACCCTAATTCTAATGAAAATCAAAAAATTTCAAAAAAATATTGACAACACAATTTAATTGATATAAAAAGAACAGAAACAAAAGAAAGAATGATGAAAATGAAAAACGCTATAACTCTTGCCACTGTATATATAAAAGATGTTTGGATAAAGAGATTTTTGCGTCAATTTTCATCTCAAAAGATAATATTATAGAAAAAATAATAAACAGAGCAAATTTGTTTATGCGTTTTAATTGCGTTTGCAATTTTAACACATAAAAAATAGGTTCTGTTTTTGTTGTTTTATGTTTTCTATTATCCAAAACAAAGAAATGTAGGGGGCTTGTAGCTGCCCGCACTTTGAAGAACTTGCTAAAAAATAAATAAAGAAATTATAAGGAGGAGGTTTTAATAGTGGATATGACATTTCTTTTCGAGTTGGACTTTATATTCAGTAGTACAATACAGAATATGTAAAAAGTCGGTGTTAAATTTATTAAAAATAGCAAGTTATACTTGCTATTTTTTTTGAAATAAAGTACAATAATATGTGTAGGAGCGTGGTAAGAATATGAAAAAATTACCTTATGGAATAAGCAATTACGAAGAATTAGTAGAAGATGGGTACGAATATATAGATAAGACAATGTATATAGAAAAACTAGAAAGTTTAGGAGAAAAAAGAATAATGTTTTTACGCCCAAGAAAATTTGGAAAAACATTATTTACAAGTGTAATAGAAAATTACTATGATAAATTAAAAATAGATAAATTTGAAAAATTATTTAAAGACACATATATAGGAAAAAATCCAACCAAAAACAGAAATAGTTATAATATACTAAGATTTAACTTTTCAGGAATAGACACAACAGATGCGACGGCAACAATAAAAGGATTTAGGGAAAAAACTGAAATCTCAATAAAAAGTTTTGTAAATAAATATAAACTAGATTTTATTATTAATCCAGAACAAACAATGGAAGGAATGTTAAAAAGTTTATTTGAAGCCTTTATATACCAAAAACCAGGAGAAAAAATATATGTAATAATAGACGAATACGATCATTTTGCAAATGAATTATTAGGATTTGACACAAGCAGTTTTAAAGACTTAGTCTCAAAAAATGGAAAAGTAAGAAAATGGTATGAAATATTAAAAGAAGGAACAGAAAGTGTAGTAGATAGAATATTCATAACAGGAGTAGCCCCAATAACACTAGACAGCCTAACATCAGGCTTCAATATAGGAAGAGACATAACACAAGATGCTGAATTTAATGAAATGATGGGATTTACCAAAGAAGAAATAATAAAATTAATGGAAAACCAAGAAATCACAAAAAAAGAACAAGAAAAAACATTACCAATAATGAAAGAAAACTATGATGGATATAAATTCTCAATAAAAGCAAAAAAATATGTGTACAATTCAAATATGTGTCTATATTTCCTATCAGATTATACAAGATATAGAGAAATACCAAATCAATTAATAGATATGAACATAGCAAGCGATTATAGTAAATTAGGAAAAATGTTAGACCTATGTAAAGGAGAAAAAAGGCAAGAAATAATAGAAAAAACAGTAGCAGGAGAACCAATAATAACCCAAATAATAGAAAAATTTAATCCAGTAATGGAATTTGGAGAAAACGAACTAATATCAATGTTATTCTATTTAGGATATTTAACAATATCAGGAGACGAAGTAGGATTTCCAAAATTAAAGATACCAAACAATATAATGAAAGAAATATATTCAGATTACTTCTTAAAAATACTACAAGATGAAATAAAAGTAGATATAGAAACAAACTATTCAGAAATTGCAAGACAAATAGCACTAGAAGGAAAAATAGACAAAATAGTAGAACTAACAGAAAAATACCTAAACAACCTATCAAACAGAGATAGTATAAAATTTGATGAAAAATATGTAAAAATAATATTTTACAGTATAGCAATGAACTTAAAAATATTTAGTGTTAGGTCAGAATTAGAAGTAAATAGAAAATACACAGATTTATTAATAACACCAAGAGATGTAGACAAAGACTATAAATCAGTACTAATAGAATTCAAATATTTAAAAAAAGAAGAAGAAAACAAACTAA
>CANOPV010000049.1 GCA_947568605.1 uncultured Clostridium sp. | reverse complement strand
CTGGTGTACTTGCTTTTTCTTCTTTTTTATCCTTTTTTACAGTTTTAGTTAAATTTTTTTCTTCTATATTTTCTTTTTTAGTCTTTTCTTTATCATTTAAATCTCCTTTTATATTCTTTTCTATTTTCTCTGCCTCATCTTCTTCTATTGAGCTTAAATGATTTTTTACTTCTATATTAAATTTTTTTGCTAATTCTATTATTTCTTTGCTTGATATTTCTAATTTTTTTGCTAATTCATATATTTTTAATTTACCCAATAATATCACCCCCATTAATTATTTTCAAAGTTTTATAAGAATTATTATTATTTGCCACCAATTACACCTCTTAATTTTTCATATACATTTTGTTCAATTTTACTTGAAAAATTTCTTTCTAATTTTCTTTTTTTTATTGCAGTTTCTAAGCAATCTATATTTTTACAAATATATGCTCCTCTTCCTTGCATATTTTTATTTTCATCTACTTGAATATTGCCATTTTTATTTTTTGATATTCTTATTAGTTCATTTTTATTTTTTTTCTCATTACAACATATACAAGACCTTTGTAATACTTTTTTCATATTTATTCCTCTATGTTTGTTTCTTCATCATTATTTTCTGCTGATGCATTTTGTATCATTTCTCTAAATTGAGTTTCAGATTTTATATCTATTTTCCAGTTTGTTAATTTTGCTGCTAATCTTGCATTTTGACCAGCCTTTCCAATTGCTAATGATAGTTGATCATCTTGAACTATAACTTGTGCAAATTTTTCTTCTGTTTTTACATCTATTGCCATTACTTGTGCAGGTAATAGTGCTGATGCAATATATGTTGATGGTTCCTCATTCCATTCTATTACATCTATTTTTTCTCCACTTAATTCATTTATTATGTTTTGAATTCTTACACCTTTTTGTCCAACACAAGAACCTACTGGGTCTATATTTGGATTTTCTGAGTATACTGCTATTTTACATCTGCTTCCTGGGTCACGTGCAACGCTTTTTATTTCAATAACTCCTTCATATATTTCAGGAATTTCAAATTCAAATAATTTTTTAACAAAATTTCCAGATGCCCTTGATACAATAGCCTGTGGTATTCCCTTGTTTCCTCTTACTACATCCATAACATAGCCTTTTACTTTATCATTAACTTTATATTTTTCAGTAGGAATTTGTTCTTTTATTGGCATTATACCTTCTAATTTTCCTAAATCTATTATTAAACTTCCAGTGTCTGCCTTTTGAACAATTCCTGAAATTATTTCACCTTTTCTATCATTAAATTCTGTATATACTAAATTTCTTTCTGCTTCTCTTAATTTTTGAATAATAACTTGTTTTGCAGTTTGTGCAGCAATTCTTCCAAAATTTTTTGGTGCTAATTCTATATCTACTGTATCTCCTATTTCTAATTTTTTACTTATTTCTAATGCTTTTTCTTTACTTATTTGTAAATTCGGTTCTTCTACTGCTTCAACAATTTCTTTTACTGCATATAAATGTGTTTCACCTGTTAGTTTATCTATAACAACTTTAACATTTTCATTAGCATCAAAGTTTCTTTTATATGCTGTAACTAGTGCAGTTTCTATTGCTTCTATTACATACTCCTTTTTTATTCCTTTTTCTTTTTCTAATTCTTCTAGTGCCATTATTAATTCTTTATTATCTATTGCTTTCATTTTTTCCTCCCTTAAACTTATTATTAATTTATATATAATTTACCAATTATATACCAATTTTATTTGTGAAATATTTTTTCTTTCTATACATATTATTTCTTGTGTTTTTAGATAAATATTATTATTATCAAATTTATATAAAATGCCATTTATATTTTTTACACTGTTTATTGGTTTAAATAGTTTTATTTCTACTTCTTTTCCAATATTTTCTTTTAAATGTTTATCTTTTCGTAATATTTTTTCTACTCCTGGAGATGACACTTCTAAAAAGTATTGTTCTTTTATATAGTCTGCTTCATCTAAGATATCCATAATAGCATTGTTTACTTTTTCACAGTCATTTAAATCAATTCCATCTGGTTTATCTATAAAAATTCTTAGAAAAAAATCTTTTCCTTCTTTTGCATATTCTACATCATATAATTCATAACCAAGATTTATTATTGTTTTTCCTAACAATGTATACACTTTTTCTTCTATATTTGCCATTATACCTCCTTTACAAAATCAAAGAGTGGAATTTGTTTCCACTCTTCTAAACTCTCATTATGTTATAGGTATTATATACTCTATTTATATAAATGTCAACGGTTTTTTTAAATTTTTTTAATATATTGTTACAGTTCAAACTAATAAATATTTAAAGCTAAGATTGAGGCGAAAATTATCTTTGCTATTTTATTTAAAATGAAATTGGAGTTAAAAAATATTTAAAAATTGATTTTATGCGACACGTTCGCGAAGCGATAGAATAAAAGCATATTTTTAAATATTTTTAACGAAGAATTAAATGTATAATTTAAATTAAATTATAATAATATGTAAATACATAGTCATCATATTTTATATCATACTCAGTTTCTGATATAACATTTATTTGTGTATTTGTATTATTTAATTTTTTTAATAGTTTATCTGTAAATTCATATATTGTTAATTTATTATTAATATTTTCTAATTTAACTTTTTCTATTGCTACCTCTATTTCTTGTTTTATTTGAGTTTGTAATACATCATTTTTTTGTTTTTCTACTGAACTTACTAACCCTTTATCATCTGTTAAACTCACTATTACTACTGTTGTTAATATTGATAAAATAATTATTGTTATTATTAGAGATATTATAGTTATTCCTTTTTCATTTTTTAACATATATTTCCTCCAAATTATTAATCTAATTAAACTGCAATTCGAGCTAAAAGATATTTAAAAATTGATTTTATGCGACACGTTCGCGAAGCGATGGAGCAAAAGCATATTTTTAAGTATTTTTAGCGAAGAATTGCTTAGGATCTTAATTAAAATTAAAAATAATTTTAATTAAGAATTGTAATAGAAATCTTCTATTATAGAACAAAGCGACGTAATCGCCCTTTGTTCCTAACGATTTGAGTTTTCGAATGAAATGTGGAAACTTCAAAGGCAATAGCGATTATAGCATTTTATTCTAAATATTTCTTTAAAAATTGTCCTGTATAAGATTTTTCATTTTTTACTACTTGCTCAGGTGTACCTACTTGTACTATATTTCCTCCATTATCTCCACCTTCTGGTCCTAAATCTACTATATAATCACAAGTTTTTATTAAATCTAAATTATGTTCTATTACAATTATGCTGTTTCCTGTATCTACTAATCTTTGTAATATATCAATAAGTTTATGAACATCTGCTATGTGTAACCCTGTTGTTGGTTCATCTAAAATATACAATGTTTTTCCTGTTGCTTTTTTAGATAATTCTGTTGCTAATTTAACTCTTTGTGCTTCTCCTCCTGATAATGTTGTTGATGGTTGACCTAATTTTATATACCCTAATCCTACATCACTTAATGTTTGAATTTTAGATTTTATTTTTGGTATATTTTCAAAAAATTCTAACGCTTCATCTACTGTCATATCTAATACATCTGATATGGTTTTTCCTTTATATTTAACTTCTAATGTTTCTTTATTATATCTTTTTCCATTACATACTTCACAAGGTACATAAATATCTGGTAAAAAGTGCATTTCTATTTTTAATATACCATCTCCATTACACGCCTCACATCTTCCACCTGCAACATTAAAACTAAATCTTCCTTTTTGATAGCCTCTTAATTTTGCTTCATTAGTTTCTGCAAAAATATCTCTTATTAAATCAAATACTCCTGTATATGTTGCTGGATTTGAACGTGGCGTTCTTCCGATTGGTGATTGGTCTATATTTATTATTTTATCTATGTTTTCAATCCCTTTTATTTCTTTACATTTACCAGGTTTTTCTCGTGAACCATTTATATCTCTTGCAATAGTTTTATATAGTATTTCATTTATAAGTGTACTTTTTCCTGAGCCTGATACACCAGTTACACAAGTAAATACTCCTAATGGGAATTTTACATTTATATTTTTTAAATTATTTTCTGTTGCACCTATTAATTCAATACATTTTTTACTTACTTTTCTTCTTTTCTTTGGAACAAGAATTTTTTTTCTTCCACTTAAATATTGACCAGTTATTGAATTTGTAACTTGTTTTATTTCTTCTGCTGTACCTTGTGCCATAACTTTTCCACCATTTACTCCTGCCTCTGGTCCTATATCTATAATTTGGTCTGCTGCATACATTGTGTCTTCATCGTGTTCTACAACTAAAACAGTATTTCCTAAATCTCTTAATTTTTTTAATGTTGCAATTAATCTATCATTATCTCTTTGATGAAGTCCAATACTTGGCTCATCTAATATGTATAATACTCCTGTTAGGCTTGATCCAATTTGTGTTGCAAGTCTTATACGCTGTGCTTCTCCTCCTGATAATGTTCCTGCACTTCTAGATAACGTTAAATATTCAAGACCTACATCTATTAAGAATTGCAATCTTTTATTTAATTCTTTGAATATCTGGTTTGCTATCATTTCTTCTGTTTTTGTAAGTGTTAAATTAGCCAAAAATTCTTTTATTTTATTTATTGGCATATCTGTAAGTTCGTTTATATTTTTTCCTCCTACTTTTACAGATAAACTTTCTTTTTTTAGTCTTGCACCTTTACAGGTTGGGCAATCACTATCACTCATATACATTTCATAAAATTCTTTCATTCCTGGTGATTTTGTTTCTGCATAGCGTCTTTCTAGTGTTGGAATTATGCCCTCAAATGAGCAAGTGAATTTTCTTACTCCGCTTGGAGATTCATATTTAAAATCTATTTTTTCTGTTCCTGTACCATATAATATTTTATCTAAAAAGTCTCTTGGTAAATCTTTTATTTTTTTATTTATATCTACTTTATAATGTTTTGCAATGCTTTCAAAATACATTTTTGCCATTGTTTCAGATTTTTTCATTGTACTTGCACCAAAGGCTTTTACGCCATCGTATAAAGTTTTATTTCTATCTGGTATAATTAAATCTTCATCCATTTTCATTAAATATCCTATACCCATACAAGTAGGACACGCTCCAAATGGGTTATTAAATGAAAACATTCTTGGTGTTAATTCTTCAATGCTTATTTCACAATCTGGACACGCATAATTACAACTAAATAATTTTTCTTTATCTCCAACAATATCAATTAATACTAAATTATTTGCGTTTTTTAGTGCAATTTCTATTGATTCTGCTAATCTATTTCTTATATCTTGTTTTATAACAAGTCTATCTACAATTATTTCAACATTATGTTTTTTCTTTCTATCTATTTCTAAATCGTCTGATAATTCTACTACTTGTCCATCTATTCTACCACGAACAAATCCCTCTTTTGCAAAACCTGCAATTAATTTAGTGAATTCTCCTTTTCTTCCTCTAATAATTGGTGCTAATACTTGAATTTTTGTTCCTTCTTCTAGTTCCATTAATATATCTACTATTTGGTCTAATGTTTGTTTTTCAATTTTTTTATTACAATTAGGACAATATGGTGTACCTATTCTTGCATATAATAGACGTATATAATCATATATTTCTGTAACTGTTCCTACTGTTGAACGTGGATTTTTAGAGGTTGTTTTTTGGTCTATTGATATTGCTGGTGATAACCCTGTTATTGATTCTACATCTGGTTTTTCCATTAATCCTAAGAATTGTCTTGCATAGGCTGATAGGCTTTCTACATATCTTCTTTGTCCCTCTGCATATAAGGTGTCAAATGCTAATGATGATTTTCCTGAACCTGAAAGTCCTGTTATAACTACTAATTTATCTCTTGGTATTTCCAAATTTATATCTTTTAAATTATGTTCTTTTGCTCCCTTAATAACAATTTTATCATTCATAATTTTTCCCCCAATGAAATAATTATACTACATTTTTTATAGAAATGGTAGGGGTTTTTAAGAAAATTCTTCGAAGAGCGGACGCACACTGTGCGCCCCTACATTTCTCTACATTTTTTAATTTTGCATTTTTAGGACAATTTCTGCTTTCATTTTTTTCATACGCTTTTCCTCCTAAAAACTTTTTTTGAAGTGGATATTCTTTATATGAAAAACTAAAAAGTTAGAGGAAACCCTCTACTAATTAGTAGTGAAAAAAATTACAAATAGGATGTACCTATGTTAATATTACACCATATATTAACATAATCTGCAAATAAATTTATGAATATCTTTATAAATTTTTGTATATAATTTATTAAAGTATATTTTTGGAGGTCAAAAGATGAATTTAGAAAGAATACAAGATATGTTAAGAAATAAGGAAAAGGCTGATATTTTTTATGGGGACAGACCTGTTTGGGTTCAAGAAGTTAATAATAATGTTGCTAAGGTTGGTTTTATAGACAATAACGAAGAAAAGGATGTTTTTGTAGAAGATTTGTATGAAAATAATTTATATAATTAACATAATTCTATTACATTTTTCAAAATACAATTCGAGTTAAAGAATTATTTTTTTAACATTTTATTTAATGAAATTCG
>CANOPV010000048.1 GCA_947568605.1 uncultured Clostridium sp. | reverse complement strand
ATCTTCTTGTTTTCTTGCTTCACAATATACATTTGCTCCTATTCCTGATAACATTTTTGCTAATACTTTACCTATTCTTCCAAATCCTAATATTAAAATATTACTTTTGTTAAGTGTTATTTCTGTTTCTTCCATAGCAATTTGAATTGCACCCTCAGCAGTCGAAATTGAATTTAAAACACTTAATTCTTCTCTTTTTAATATATCAATTATTTCAACATTTTTATTATATAATAATTCATAAATATTTTCTCTAATTGCTCCTGCTATAAAGGTTTTGTCTTTTAATTTATTTGTTAAATCTGTTATTAATATTTCATCATCTGAAAATGTAGCATTTATAGTTTTACTATTGCTTGAAAATGGTACTGGTCCTATTATTATATTTGAGCTTTTTAATAATTCATTTATACTATTACATTTTATAGAGTTTTCTGCTTCTATTCCATAAGTATATACACTAATTCCATCTTCTGTCATCAGCTCTGCTAATTTTTTTATTCGCAAATCTCCGCCTATTATAGATATTTTATCTACCATATATATTTATCACATCCTTTGTATAAATATATAATCATTTAGCATTTTTATTCTCTTTGTTTTTCATTTTCTTCTATTTTTTTATCTTCAATTTTTAATGTATTGATATTAAGTTTTCCTACAATTCCATAAGTTTCTTCTAAATGTTTATATACATTTTTTTCTTTTGTAGTAAAATTTGTTTTTCTTTGTGATATATCTTCATCGTCTATACTATTACATCTTATACTTCCTTTTATTGGTATAAATATATTTTCTTCTAATGCAGTTGTTATATATGTGCTGTCTAATTCAATCGCTAAATTTACAAAGTTTATTGCTTTATCTTTTTCCCCTCTTAACATATATATTTTTGCTAGATTATAATAAGCCATTGGTGAAATATCTTCTCCATTTAAACTTTGATTAAAATATTTTTCTGCTTCTTCCAAATCTCCTAATAATAGGTTTATTTGCCCTATATCATAATATGCGTTATATAATAATGTATTTAGATTTGCTGCTTTTTGATAATATGTTTTTGCACTATTAAAGTCATTTAGCATTGTATAAACCATTCCAATATTATAATATAAATAATAATTATTTGAATTATATTTTGTTGCATTCATATACACATTTAAAGCAGTTTTATAATCTCCTTTATCACATAATATATCTCCTAATAGTTCTGTTGCTTTAAAATGTTGTGGCTCTTTTTTTAATAGACTATTAAGTATTGTTATTGCTTCATCTTTTTTGTCTAATTCACTTAAAAGAAATGCTATTTTATAATATGAATTATAATCTTTTTTATTGTTATCAACCGCTTTTATATATTCGTCTAATGCTTTTCGCATTCCACCTTCTTTTTCGTATATTTCTGCTAATATTTTGTGTCCCCAATAACTATTTTTATATTTTGTTACTAATTTTATTAAAATATTTTTTGCTAATTTTGAATTATTAAAAATTAACATTGTTTTAGCAAGTATTACATATATTGCTTCTGTGAAATTTACACCTTTATACTCAGCAATAATTATAATTAAAGGCAATATAATTGCTAATAAATACATAATTATCTTAAAAAACATTACAATAGATAAATTAAATATTATTGAAATAAAGTTAATGCTTATTCCTATTGCCTCTGCTACTAGTATTGATACATAAGTTGTATCATTCTTTTTTATCATTTTAAAAAATATTATTATGAATAAAGAAAATGCCAATAAGTTGAATATTATATTTTCGACCATTATTTTTACGTCTCCTCTTCAAATTATTTTTCATTTTTTATTCCTTTGTTTCTTTTTTTACATCTACTTTTATATGAATTTCTCTTAATTGTTGTTCTGATACATTTCCTGGTGCTTCCATTAATAAGTCTTGTGCTTTACTGTTCATTGGGAATGCTATTACATTTCTAATTACTGGCTCATCTGTTAATAACATTATCATTCTATCTACACCTGGTGCAATTCCTGCGTGTGGTGGAGCACCAAATTGAAAAGCGTTAAATAATGCTTTAAATTTTTCTTCTATAACAGATTTATCATATCCTGCAATTTCAAATGCTTTTATCATTATTTCTGGGTCGTGATTTCTAACTGCTCCTGAGGAGAGTTCTATTCCATTACATACTATATCATATTGATATGCTAATATTTCTAATGGTTCTTTTTCATTTAATGCTTCTAGTCCACCTTGTGGCATTGAAAATGGGTTATGACAAAATTCTATTTTTCCTTCATCTGATAGTTCATACATTGGAAAGTCTACTATCCAACAGAATTTGAATACATCTTTTTCTAGTAAGTTTAATCTATTTCCTAATTCTTCTCTTATTTGACCTGCTAATTTTTCAACTATTCCTGGTTTTTCTGCTATAAAGAATATAGCGTCATTTGGGTTCGTATTAGTTTGTGTTAGTAGTTTTTCTCTTGATTCATCATCTATAAATTTTGCAATTGGCCCTTGGAATGTTCTATCTTCATTTACTTTTAACCAGGCTAAACCTTTTGCTCCACATTCATTTATTGCAAATTCTGTCATTCCATCAAAGAAACTTCTTGGATTATCACAGCAATTTGGTACTGATATTATTCTTACTGTTTTTCCTTTAAAAGCATTAAATTCTATATTTTGGAATATATCTGTTACATCTTGTATTATAAGTGGATTTCTTAAATCTGGTTTATCTGAACCGTATTTTAACATTGCTTCTTTATATGCAATTCTTGGGAATGGATATTGTGCTACTTTTCTAGTTGAAAATTTCTTAAAAGTGTTATAAATAACTTCTTCCATTATTTTAAATACATCTTCTTGTGTTGCAAATGCCATTTCCATATCTAGTTGATAAAATTCTCCTGGTGCTCTATCTGCTCTTGCGTCTTCGTCTCTAAAACAAGGTGCTATTTGGAAGTATTTGTCTATTCCTGATACCATTAATAATTGTTTAAATTGTTGTGGTGCTTGTGGTAGTGCATAAAATTTGCCTGGATGTACTCTACTTGGTACTAGATAGTCTCTTGCTCCTTCTGGTGAAGAACTTGTTAATACTGGTGTTTGTACTTCTGTAAAGTCTTTTGCAATCATTTGATTTCTTAAAAATTGTATTATTTTTGCTCTTAATAAAATATTATTTTTTAATTTTTCATTTCTTAAATCTAAAAACCTATATTGTAATCTTAAATCTTCTCTTACTTCTTTATCTATATTAATTTCGAATGGTAGGTTTTTTGTTCTTTTTCCTAATATTTCAATTTTTTCTGCAAAGATTTCTACTTCTCCTGTTTCTAAGTTTTTATTGATGGTTTCTTCATCTCTTAATCTTACTTTTCCTGATACAGATATTGTTGATTCTGTTGGTATTCTTGATGCGAAGTCTACTAATTCATCGTTATTAGAGATTACTACTTGTGTTATTCCATATTGGTCTCTAACATCTATAAATACAAGTCCTCCTAGGTCTCTAATTGTTTGTATCCATCCTGCAATTTTAACTGTTTCTCCTACATTTTCTTTTCTAATTTGTCCACAATTGTGTGTTCTATATTCGTTCATTTATGTTTTCACATTCCTTTCTAAAAATTATCTTCTAGTTATTAATTTTACCTATTTTTTCCTTAAATGTCAAGATTTATACGAAACAAAAATAAAAAAAACAACAACCTCAATGAGATTGTCGTTTTTTGCCGTTTAAGGCTTGGCTTTGAAACTTTAAAAACATTAGGGTTTCCAAGTTTCATTCTGCCATTCAGGGAGATACACTTTAATGTACTCAGTAATGTTGCTTAAAAAATGCGAATTCGTTGGCTTGCCTTTCGTCGCCGATACAGAATATGCAAATATTTCTTCTTGCAAATCCATATTTCCATTGTCCCATGCAGTCTCTACTGCGTGCCGTATAGCACGTTCTACTCTACATGAAGTAGTGTTGTACTTTTTAGCCACTTCGGGATATAAAACCTTAGTGATTTGATCAACGTATGTACTGTCCTCTATGCACAGCAAGATAGCCGTTAGAATGTAATGATACCCTTTAATATTAGTAGGTATCCCAAATTCTGCAAGAATTCGACGAAGAAACGCTTCTTCATCTGAACAACTCGTAGACTTGTTCTTGTTCTTCTTACCGTCAAGTATCTTCTCAGTGTAAGCATAGAGTTCCATTACAAACTGAACAAATTCCTCATCTGTCCACCCTAATTCGTCCCGCACTTGCTGAAGTTTTTTGTACGCTTCCATTGTTTAATATCTCCTTATATAAAATTATTTACAGTTTTTAACTGCATATTAACATTATACCATAAAAATCTATTTATGTCAAATTTTATGATAAACTTTTCAAAAAATATTGTAAAGTATTGAAATTTAAACACTTCTTATTAATCTCAATTTATGTTAATTCTTATATATGTCGAAACTACACGGACTATAATTTAAATTTTTTTAATTTAATTTACATATTTACTTGACTTATTTTAATTTATTTGATATAATGTTAACATACTTTTTAAGTATACTATATTAATTTGGAGGTAATCACAATGAAAATGATGCTTGATTTAAGCGAACTTTCAGTTGACACTCGTTGTAGCATTGCAAAAGAGACACAATCTTCTCAGAAATTAGCACAATTCGCTGAGGACGAAGCCTATGAAGTCCGGGTTGAAGTAGCAAAAAATCCCAATACTTCGAAGGAAGTATTGGAAAAACTCGCTAACGATAAAGAGCTCGTTGTACGTTATGCCGTAGCAGGAAATCCTAACACTGCCAAAGATGTTTTGGAAAAACTTGCTAATGAGAATGACATTGACATTCTCATTGCAGTAGCGGGTAATCCTAACACTTCATCAGAAGTCCTGAAAAAACTTTCTACTGTTGTTCACGCAGATGTACTTATCGTAGTAGCTAAAAATCCTAAAACTCCAAAGGATGTTTTGACAGAACTTGCTAAGAACGAAGACAAAGATATTAGTTCTACAGCGGAAGAAAATCTGAAGAATATTCAGATTGCAGCGTAATTAACCCCAAATAAAAAGCACGGAGATTATCTCCGTGTTTTTTTATTTATTCTCGTACCCTGGTTTTCCTAATAATTTAAACATATTTTTCTTATATTCTTCTACACCTGGCTGATTAAATGGATTTACTTCTAGTATTTTTCCTGACATTGCACACGCAAGTTCAAAGAAGTATATTAATTGACCAAATGTATTTTCATCTAATTTTGCTATATTTAATACTATATTTGGTACATCTCCTGCTAAATGTGCTTGTATCGTTCCTTCCATTGCTTTTTGGTTTACAAAACTTAATGTTTTACCTGATAAGTAATTTAAACCATCTAAATTATCAGCATCATTTTTTATTTGTATGTCTACTTGTGAATTTACAACATTTAATACTGTTTCAAATAAATTTCTTCTTCCTTCTTGTATATATTGACCCATAGAGTGTAAATCTGTTGTAAAATCTACTCCTGCTGGGAATATTCCTTTTAATTCTTTTCCTTCACTTTCTCCATATAATTGTTTCCACCATTCTGTAAAATAGTGTAATTTTGGTTCATAATTTGCTAAAATTTCTATGTTTTTATTTTTATTATATAATATGTTTCTTACTACTGCATATTGATAACATTCATTATATTTTATATTACTATCTAAATATTTGTCTTGTGCAATTTTTGCTCCATTCATTAATTCGTCTATATTAATTCCTGATACTGCTATTGGTAATAGTCCTACTGCTGTTAAAACTGAATATCTTCCTCCTACATTATCTGGAATAACAAATGTTTCATATCCTTCTTCATCTGCTAGTTTTTTTAATGCTCCTTTTTCTTTATCTGTTGTAACATATATTCTTTTTCTTGCTTCTTCCACTCCATATTTATTTTCTAAGAATTCTCTAAATATTCTGAATGCTACTGCGGGTTCTGTTGTTGTTCCTGATTTTGATATTACATTTATTGATATATCTCTATCTCCTATTAAATCTATTAGGTCTACTATATAATTTGGACTTAAATTGTTTCCTGCATATAGTATTTGTGGTGTTTCCATTTCTTTTAAATTATAAAATGTATGTGTAAGTGATTCTATAACTGCTCTTGCTCCTAAGTATGAGCCTCCTATTCCTATACATAGAAATACTTTTGAGTCTTTTTTTATTTTTTCTGCTGATTTTTTTATCCTCTCAAATTCTTCTTTGTCATAATTTGTTGGTAATGTAAGCCATCCTAAAAATTCTTTTTCGTCTTCACTTTTTAAGTGTAGTTCATTATGAATGTTTTCAACCTTTTCGTTGTATTTCATAATTTCTTCCATTGCAACTTTTGTATTACTTATATCTAATTTAATATTTGACATAGTTTTACCTCTCTTCCATTGGTTTATTATATTTCATATTTTATTATATATGTGAATTTATTGCAAGGGTTTTTTATTGTTTATTGAAATTTTGTTATATCACTTATCTTTCCTGCAAAATATGGATTATTTTTTCCTTCTTCTATTAAAAATATTGCAAATGTATCGTCTATTGAAAATTCTCTAACTTCATCTAACATCATTGCTGATTCATTTTTTACCATCATTCCTGCTTCACTTTTTATTTTTCCGCCTGTTCTATCTAATTCAAATTGTATTGTTTGTAATGCCTTTTCAATACTATATTCATCTCCATTTGAAAATAAAAAAGGTTTATCTTGAATTTCTGTAAATTCTGTTTTTTCATTTACTTTTATATTTGGTATTTTTAATATTTCGCCTTCTTGAAT
>CANOPV010000047.1 GCA_947568605.1 uncultured Clostridium sp. | reverse complement strand
TTACACCTATTATTACTGTAAAACAAATAGAAGAAAACTCAAAAAGACTTAATAATGGAAAAATAGAAAAAACTTATATTAACTTTTCGAATAATATCGTAATGGACGAAGGAAAAGTCCATTTAGAATTTGAATATAATCAAATAAAGCAAATTTTAGAAACTAAAAATTTTATAGTATTAAAAACAAGTGAGCAGTCAGCAATATTAGTTTTAAAAGAAGGTTTTACAACTGGAAAAGTAGAAGATTTTATAACTTTTATTAAAAATAATTTTTAAAGAATATATTAAATTGTAATTTATAATGAAAAAAAGTATATATAAGTCATTTGAAACTCAAAGTTGACAATAAGAAACTACAAGTTGGTTGTATTTGCTTTTTATTAAAAGTAAAATATATTCAGCATTAAACAATGAACTAATAAAAACAATAGATAATGAAAAAATTTTAAGTGAGTATAATAATAAATTATCTTTTTATGAAGACTATGAGGAAAATCAAGAAAAATTAAAAGAAAATATACAGGAACAAAAAGAACAATATAAATTTGTTGATTATAAATTCCCTGTTTCCAAAATTGGAAATAAAGAGCTAGAGGAAAATTTTACAATTACTTTATATGAGAACTCTAATATTATTAAAATGACAGCATCAAGCGAAAGCATTAAAAGTTTTTCTTTATCACAAGAATTTTTAAGTTTTTATTATTCTATTTCAGATAAATAATTACAGTTTTTTTATTCTTTAATAAATTAATAATATATTTTAGATGTAAATAATTAAATTTACATCTATTTTTTTATTAAGGGGGAGCAGATATGGGGGAGCAAAAGAGGAGCAGAAAGTAAATATTAACTAATTTTTTTAAATAATTTTGAAAATAGGTTAAATAACGAAAAATGATAAAACATAGTAATATCAATACTTGTAAATACTTTTGAATAAAAATAAAAAGAGATGAATTTGGTTAAAATTCATCTCTTTTTGGTGTAGATGAGCGTTATTAATTTGATGAATAACGCTATTTAATGTACTTTTAAATTTATGTGTGTGCATATTGTGTGCAAATAAAAATGTAATAAATAATATTTTTTGTATAACTTACATAAAATATAATATAAAAAACTATTAGTTGTATATAACTAATACATATTTGCAAAAATATGCAATAATAATAAGTTTTGCAAATGAACTTGCAAAACTTATTGACAATTTTACTAAAAAATGTTAAGATATAAATGGAGATGATAAATATGATTATAAGAGAAAATTATTTAAATTTATTAATTGAAGCAAAAGATACAGAATTTATAAAAGTTATTACAGGTGTTAGAAGAAGTGGAAAATCAACACTATTGCTAATGTTTAAAGAATATCTCTTAAATAATAATATAAATGAAAGAAATATTATACACATTAATTTTGAATCTGCAATGTATGATGATATAAAAGATTATAAAGAGTTATATAATGAAATTAAAAGTAAAATTTCTAATGAAAAAATGTATATATTGTTAGATGAAATACAAAATGTTGATAAATGGGAAAAAGCAATTAATTCATTAAATGTAGATTTTAATGTAGATATTTATATAACAGGTTCTAATGCATATCTTTTATCAAGTGAACTTGCTACATTATTATCTGGAAGATACATTGAAATAAAAATGTATCCATTATCTTTTAAAGAGTTTCTTAAATTTAATAATTATGATGAAAATAATTTAGAAGATAAATTTAATGAATATCTAAAATATGGTGGACTTCCTGCAATAACACAAATTAAAGATAAAAATCTTTTAATTATGTCTTATTTAAATGATATATATAATACTATTGTAAAGAAAGATATAATAGAAAGAAACAACATAAAAGATATTGCGCTTTTAGAAAATATAGTAAGATATCTTTCATTTAATATTGGAAGTTCTATATCTGCAAATAAAATAAGTGATTATTTAAATAGCAATAAAGTAGTTGAAAAATCTAATCATCAAACAATTGATAATTACTTAAAAATGTTAGAAAATGCATTTATAGTATATAAAGCCGATAGAAGTGACATAAAAAGTAAAGCACTATTAAAAACATTAGGTAAATATTATATAGCAGATACAGGATTGAGAAATATAATATTAGGTTTTAGAAATATAGATGAAGGACATTTGTTAGAAAATGTTGTATATATAGAATTATTACGAAGAGGTTATAAAGTTAGTATAGGAAAAACATTAGAGTATGAAGTTGATTTTGTTGTGGAGAATACTGAAGAAATAAAATATTATCAGGTGACTAAAAGTTTATTAAATGATAATGTTAAGGATAGAGAAATTAGAAGTCTAGAAAGTATATCTGATAATTATGAAAAGACAATTTTAACAATGGATAAAACAATAAATAAAGATTATAACGGTATAAAAGTGAAAAATATTATAGAGTTTTTATTGGATAGATAGTTAAGAATAATATATATGCAATTCTATCATTTTGATTTGAGCTATTATATTGTTATTGAACTAAAGAATAGAGAGTTTAAGCTAGATTATATTGGGAAACTAATTTTTTATATTATTACAGATGATAAAAAATTAAGAAAAAGTTTATTGTAAAATATGAGTAGAGGTTTGCGTATATGAAATTAGGATTGGATAAAGAAACTTTTGATAGTATAGATAAAAGAATAGAAAAAATAACTAAACAGGAAGTCGAAAATATCGATGTTAATACAGAATTACCACCTACTACAAATGATTTAACAGACTCAAATAAAACATATGGTATAGATGCTGCTATTTTATTTGTTGATATTAGAAAGTCTACTAGCTTGACAGATACAAGTACAATGAAAAGTATGGTAAAAGTTTATAGAAGCTTTATGCGTGCAGTTGTTGCTTGTGTTAGATTTAATGGTGGTGTAACAAGACAATTTTTAGGTGATAGAATAATGGGAGTTTTTACTGATGAAAGAGATGGCAATGGAAATAATATTTCAGCAGTAGATAAATCAATCTTTTGTGCTAGGAGTATACAAACTATTATTGATTTTAGCTTAAATAAACATCTTAAAAATAATGTAAATGATAAAAAAATAGAATGTGGCATAGGCATAGATTATGGAAAAGTATTAGTAACTAAAGTAGGAATGTATGGTGTTGAAGATGATGAACAAAAAGAAAATGAAACGGATTGTGTATGGGTTGGAAAAGTCACAAACTATTCTAGTAAATATTCGGATTTAGCAGAAGGAGGACAGATCTTTGTATCGGAAAATGTATACAATAATATTAGTGAAGAATTAAAATCTATGAATGTTTGGACACCAACAATAAAACATAAATCGAATAAATATTTTAAGGGGTATTCTTCTAATGATTTTTATCTTGATATAGCAAACGAACTTGGGAAACCCATTAAACCAGACAATAATATTTGTTTTTCTGAAAGTGATATAGATATTCAAAGAATATATGCCAATGCATTAGAAAAGACCAAAGAACTTGCTAAAATTGAAAAACAATTGAAAAATGAAGAAATAGAAATAAAAAAAGAAAAGTTAAAAATTAAATTAGATGAATCAAATTTTGAAACAAAGATTAAAGAACTTTACAATAAAGTGGGAGGATATCTTGAATACGCATTTTGTAAATCTGAGTATATCAAAAATATGGGCATAGACTTTTGGAAAAAGTGTATAGAAATAATATATGAGTTAGGAGAAAAACTTGATTATCCAAAAAATAAAATAACAAGAGATTTTGACTGTAAATTAATATATATATATGACTATTTTGGAATGTATAATGAAGCATATGATGTAATGATTGTTATGGCACAAGAAAATGGTTATTGGATAAATATTCAAAGAAATACTATACTTTGGGCAAAACAAAATTATATTGTTTTTAAACTTAAAGATGCAATAAACGAAAGAATAGAAAATTATGCCTCAAATACAAATGTAGAAAGATACAAAGAAAACTTAGAAGAAATAGAAAAAATATGTAATGGAGGATAATAACAATGTATAGACAAAATAATGCAAATACTAAAGAAGATTTTTTAAAAAAA
The DNA here is from genome assembly GCA_947568605.1 of uncultured Clostridium sp. GTDB lineage: Bacteria > Bacillota > Clostridia > TANB77 > CAG-508 > CANRES01. The sequence continues at coordinate 2,753 of CANOPV010000047.1, read as the reverse complement.
TTAGAATTAGTTAATTTTTGGATTTCAAATATAGATAATAAAATATCTTTTATATTAACTTTTGTAGGTGTATTTATTGGATTTTTAATTTCAAAAGGCACACCTGATATTTTTAAAGACATATCAAATATTGCAATCAAAGATATAGTAACATTAAATTTTGGACAAGTATTTTCAGTGTTAATACTAGTTATTATGTATTTAACAGCTATAGCTTGTCTAATATTGTTGCTATTAGCTTTGATAGGAAGAGTTGATAACAAATGTTATAAAGATCATAAATTAAAAACAGATTCTTTATTATTTTTTGGTAGCATTGCAAATATGAGTTATTCTAATTATAAAGAAAAATGTGAAAGAGAAAGTAAAGGACAATTAATAAATGATATAAATTCTCAAATATACATAAATTCCCAAATATGCAATTATAAGTTTAAGTTATATAATTATAGTATAAAATTATTAATTATTTCATTTATAATTTTATATATATGTGAATTGTTCAATGTTATATGATGGAGGTAGAATATGGAAACAAATCACATTAATTATGATATAGAAAAAAGTGCTAAAAGAATAGATGATATTTTAAATGCGAGTAATACAGAATTTGAAGAATTAAAAGAAATACCTAGTAGAGATAAATTAACTTTTACAAATGGTTTCTACATTAAAGTAGGTGCATTATTTGTTGATATAAGAGATTCATCTGATTTAACAGATGAGCACAAACGACCAACTTTAGCAAAGTTATATAGAAGCTATATTTCAGAAGTAGTAGCGATTATAAATAGTTATGAGGATTGTAAAGAAATTAATATTGTAGGAGATTGTGTGTCAGCTATATTTAATGCTAGATATCAATCACAATTACAAGCAATGTTTTCTTGTTCGGCAAAAATTAATTCATTAATAGAAATATTGAATTATAAACTAAAAAAGAAGAATATACAGACTATATCGATTGGAATAGGATTAGCATATGGAAGAACACTGATGGTTAAAGCTGGATATGCTGGTAGTTCGATAAATGATGTAGTTTGGATGGGAGATGTTGTTAATGAAGCATCAAATTTGTGTAATAAAGCTAATAAAGGATATAATAAATGTATCCTTATTGATGGAGAGGTTCAATGCAATTTGACAGAGCACCAAAAAAGTTTATTAAAATATAATTATGCAGAACAGTGCTATGAGGGAGATATTATTGATTGTACTATGGAAGAATGGTATAAGGAAAATTGTAATTAAAAGAGTTTTGTAATAATAAAATTAATGGATTGAATAATGAAAAGTAGTTATAAAAATAGCAGATAAATTATATAAGTTTATCTGCTATTTTTGTTCTTGAAAGGTTATTAGGAAAACATTTTATTTTTGTACAACTTTTATGATGTTATTTAACTATATCTAACTCAAATGTTGCATCTGGCTTAGAATTAAACATATTATCAAAATATTGTAATTTTACTTTACTACTTTCATTATTTACACATAATACCATTTGAGATTTGCAAGTTACTCCTGCTGTAATGTTTTGTGGTGAGCGTTCTGTATCATTTGGGTAAGCATCTCCAATTTCTCCTTGTTCATCAATAATTTTAAAATTCATATCACTTATATATATAGTATCCTCTGAAGATATGTTTTTATAAGTATAATCAATTAAAAATACTTGTGCTGGCGTTTTTTCTGAAAATTGATTTCTTTCTTTCATTTCTTGAATACCAGTAATTGTTAGAACGTATTCGTTACCTGAAACATTTATTGCTATTTCTTCATTTAGACCATATGTTTTTGTTTCTTCTTTATTAGTATTTTGAGAAGTTGAGCTATTGTTACCACTAGTATTACTATTATTTGATGTTACTGTTGTTCCATTATTTTCTGAAAATACAAATATTAATCCAAATACTGCTAATACTATAGATATAATACAAATTACTTTTCCTTTCTTTTTTACTAAAGCAATAATTCCTAAAACTATTGCTAAAACGCATAGAATTAATGATAAATCTTTAAATATACTTAAAGAAATTAAAAATCCTAAAATACTTAAAATAAGTGCAGCTATTGACATAATAAATTCTCCTTTTTATAAACTTTATTTTTTTCTTGTTTTCCTATTTTATATTCCTTTCTTATTTATCGTTATTGTCACCATAACGATAGTACCATAAAAATATTATAAAATCAATACAGATATCTAATTTAGTGGAGGTCAGATTATGCCTTATAAATTATTCAATGGAAGTACAAATATTGTATCTGATTTAATAGCAAAAAGAAGAAAAGAAAAAAATATGTCATATTCGGATTTATCTAATAAATTACAACTTTTAGGTATTTCTCTTTATAAAAATGATTTATTTTTAATAGAAAAAAATCGTAGAATAGTAAGAGATTTTGAACTAATAGCATTATGTCAGGTGCTAGATATTGATTATAATGAATTATCAAAATTAATTGAATTTGAATAATATATCAAAAAGAGATGAAACTAATTCATCTCTTTTTAGTATTTAATAATTTATTTTAATAATACGAGCAATTTCTTCAATTATAGTTTTATTTGTAAAATAATATTCATCATATTCAAAACCAAAAATTTTTTCAAAATTAGTTTCTGTTTTTTCTTCATTTCTACTTTTTAGTGCGTAGGAAATATCATTTTTTACTTGCTTTGAAGTTATATTGCCATAGATAGTTGAAATTGAATTATAAATATTTTCAATAATAACAATATCATTATC
>CANOPV010000046.1 GCA_947568605.1 uncultured Clostridium sp. | reverse complement strand
AATTATTTTTTTAATTCATTGGCTCCAAATAGCGAAGTAAACTTGTCGCATAATTTCATTAAAAAAGTAATTCTTTAACTCGAATTGTCCTAAAAATGCAAAATTACAAAATGTAGAGAAATTATAGGGTCTAAATCGGAAAGGTTATCCGTGATGTTTGACCGAATTTTGCCCTAAAAAATAGACAAAGATTAAAAATAAAATTGAAAGGCGGTGAAAAAAATGGCATATAAAATAACAGATAAATGTATACAATGTGGAGCGTGTGCAGCAGAATGTCCAGTAGGATGTATATCACAAGGAGATAACAAATATGAAATAGACCAAAATTCTTGCATAGGATGTGGAACGTGTGCAGGTGTGTGCCCAGTAGAAGCACCAATTGAAGACTAAAAATCAAAAAAGTATTCACTTTTTTCAAAGTTTAGTATAATAAACATACAGAAATAGTTTTCGGAAACAATTTAAAATATTGTCCAAACTAAAAGGCATAAAAAAGACATAACAATTAAAGTTATGTCTTTTTATTTTACCTTTAAATTAAAATCCTCTAACCATATAAACAATAAACCCAATAATACATACTATAATCCAAATAATAATCAAAGGTTTATTTAACGAATTATTATCGTTATTAGAATTAATAAAGGTATTTATAGTATAATACTATAATAATATTATAATTTATTTGTTAAAAAATGTCAATTTAATTGTTCAAGTTTTAAAAGTTCCTCCCAACGCTTATCAACCTCATTTTGAAACTCTTCAATCATCCACTCGTTACCAGGTTTAAATATATGTTTAAAACGCTTTTGAGGTTTTAAAAACTCAGTAATAGGCAATTTATTTTTAGGTTTATAATTAATAATATACTTACCATCAATAACCTCATATAAAGGCCAATAACAAGTCTCAACAGCAAGCTTATTAATTTGCATAAGTTCATCAGTAGGATACCCCCAACCCCTTGGGCACGGAGTAAAAACATTTAAAAAAGTAGGACCATTTGTATAAATAGCCTTTTCAGATTTCTCATATAAGTCAGAACAAGTATTAACAGCAACAGTTTGAGCAACATAAGGCAAATGATGTCCAACCATAATCTTAGTTAAATCTTTTCTAGGTTGTAACTTACCAGGAATTACTTTACCAGCAGGAGAAGTAGTAGTATCGGAAAACTTAGGAGTAGCAGAAGAACGTTGAATACCAGTATTCATATATGCTCCATTATCATAACAAACATATACCATATCGTGCCCTCTTTCCATAGCACCAGATAAACTCTGTAACCCTATATCATAAGTGCCACCATCACCACCAAAAGTAATAAACTTAGTAACTTGATTTTCAGGTAATCTCCCTTGTTTTTTTAAAGAACAGAAAGCAGCCTCGACCCCAGACTCAGTCGCAGCAGCATTCTCAAAAGCAGTATGAATAAAAGAATCAGTCCAAGAAGTATAAGGATAAATAAAAGTAGAAACTTCCATACAACCAGTAGCACAAGAAACAACAGCGTGGTCTTCAGGTTTAAGTGCTCTTAAAACCATTCTAGCAACAACTGGTGCACCACAACCAGCACACATTCTATGACCAGCAGTAAACCTAGAAGGCTTTTCTGCAATAATTTTTTTCATATTAACCATTTTAAATTTCCTCCTTGTTTTTATTTATTTTAGCGATATTTTTAATAAAATTTTTTTTGATATAATTGCACAACCTATTTTTTATAGCATTTTTTTAAAAATTAGGTCTTCCAGGCTCACGGGTATTCCCCGCCTCCACGGCTGTCAGACCGTAATTTAAAAAAATTAATAATTAAAATAGCTGGCTTAACTAAATTATTTTAAAACCTAAATCCTAACACCTAAATATCTGTAAGGATTGTTAACCTTACTATTTTTAGTAATTTCTTGTAAATCAGAAAAGACACTCTCTAAATCATAAGAAGTCGTATCTCTACCACCAATACCATAAATATAATTAACCATTGGCACGAATTTATTATTCACAAACATAGCAGAAGTAACATCTGTAAACAAAGCACCACCAGTAGCATTTAAAGAATCAGACTTATCTAAAACAGCAATTGCCTTCAAATGAGATAAAGCATTAGCAATCTCTTCTGCTGGAAAAGGTCTAAAAACGCGAATTTTTAATAAACCTGCTTTAACACCATTTTCACGCAATTTATCGACAACAAACTTAGTAGTACCAGCAGTAGAATTCATACAAACAATAGCAATTTCAGCATCATCAAGTCTATACTCTTCAAAAAAAGAATATTTTCTACCAGTCAATTTTTCAAAATCTTTTGCAACATCTAAAATAACCTTTTTGGCATTAATCATAGCTTGTGCCTGTTGATATTTATGTTCAAATAAAAAAGATTGAGTATCAAGAGGACCAACAGAAATAGGGTTATCCCTATTTAATAAATAATGTTCAGGTTTATACTCTCCAATAAAATTTTTAACCTTATCATCTTCAATAAGTTCAATGTTTTCAATAGAATGAGAAGTAATAAAACCATCTTGGCATACCATCAAAGGAAGTAGAACATCTTTATTTTCAGCAATTCTGTGAGCCATAATAATATTATCATAAGCCTCTTGATTATTTTCTGAAAAAAGCATAATCCAGCCAGCATCTCTAACACCCATTGCGTCAGAATGGTCATTATTAATATTTAAAGGACCAGAAACAGCCCTATTTACCAAAGACATAACAATAGGTAAACGCAAACTAGATGCAATATAAATCATCTCCCACATAAGAGATAAACCATTAGCAGAAGTAGCAGTCATTGCCCTTGCACCTGCTGCCTCTGCACCAATACAAGCACTCATAGCACTATGTTCACTTTCAACTGCAACAAATTCTGTATCTACTGTTCCATTACTTACAAATGTAGAAAAATACTGAGGTATTTCAGTAGATGGAGTAATAGGGAATGCTGCAACAACATCAGGATTAATTTGTTTCATAGCAGTAGCGACTGCTTCATTTCCGCTTAAACGTTCTCTAATTGACATTTTAATTTCCTCCTTTTATATTTTAAGATAATTTTTATAATTTTACATTACAATTCTTCGTTAAAATTATTTTTTTAATTCATTGGTTCCAACTTGCTATGCAAGCTTGTCGCATAATTTCATTAAAAAAATAATCTTTTAACTCGAATTGTATTTTTTTATTATGTTTATTTCATTTCAATTGCACCAAATGGGCAGACTTTCGCACAAATGCCACATCCTTTGCAATAATCATAATTAAAATTGTCTCTTTTTTGTTCCTTATTTACTGGAATAGCATCATCAGGGCAAACTGGAAAACACAACCCACACTGTTTACATTTTTCAGATAAAAAAATAGGTTTAACACTTCTCCAATCGCCAGTTTTAAACAAACGAGCATTACCAGCATCATAAATATTTCCACCAATAGATAAATCTTTGGCTGTACTATTTTTATCAATCATTATAAAACTCCTTTCAAAATTTATAGTTTTACTTTTATTTTTAATTTACAATTCTTCGTTAAAATTATTTTTTTAATTCATTGGCTCCAAATGACTTCGTCATATTGTCGCATAATTTCATTAAAAAAATAATTCTTTAACTCGAATTGTATTTATAAAATGCTAAATTTTATGTATGCTGGATAATGCAACTTCCAGTGCCCTCATATTACCATCAATAACCTCAGGTTTTTTAGCAAATTTATGTTTAAAAGACTCCTTCATATCATTTAAAAAGTCATCACTATTCATAACATTACTAACCTTAACAACAGAAGCCAACATAGGCATATTAGGAAAATATTTACCAAGAGCCTCAATAGAAATTTTTTTAGCATCAATAGTATAAACATCACCTGAAAAACCATTTAAAAATTTTTTCAATTCATCAGCACTCTTAGTAGTATTAATAATAATTGCACCATCCTTTTTTAGACCTGCTGTAACATCAACAATATCTAATAAAGAATCATCAACAACTACAACATAATCAGGTTCATAAATATTACTATGAATAGTAATAGGAGTAGAACTAATACGATTATAAGCAGTAATAGGAGCCCCCATTCTTTCAGGACCATATTCAGGAAAACCTTGAATAAATTTACCAGTATTAAAAGCAGCGTCAGCAAGTAAAAGTGATGCTGTTTTAGCACCTTGACCACCACGACCGTGCCATCTAATTTCAATTAAATCATTAGCCATAAATAAAAAACCTCCACCAAAATTTTTAAATAAATTCTAATATATATGAATGAATAAAAAATATATTGTAGGGGCACGGGGTACCGTGCCCTTTTATTATTAAAAAATTCCAAATAATATATTTAGTATATTCTTAAAATATGTATATGTCAAGAAAAAATGATAATATCGCATAAAAAAATTTAGAAAAAATAACAAATTTCTTGAAAGTTATGTTAAATTATGGTATGATGTAAGACGATATAGGTAAAAATCTATGTCGCTTATCCAATAATCACTAATTAGTGAGAGGATTTCCTCTTAACTTTATGGTGTTTACATATATAACAAGCAACAAAAAAAGTATTTAAGGAGGAATACAAATGAACGAAAAGAACAATATATTAGATAATATATGTTGGATAATGATTTTTATATTAGCAAGTATGCAGACATATATACGAGATGCAGAATTATTAGATAATACCAATGCAATTATGGCATATATAATAATAGCAATAGGAGTTATAATCAATATTGTTATTCTTATGAAAAAGATTAACTATAAAGAAAATGAAAAAGATGTATTTATACAATTTTTCAAAAATATTTTAATTATGGTAGGAATCCTTTTTATAATTTTTAATATGTTAATTATTATAGTTGGGAGTATGATTATAATGTTATCTGCTTTATTATAGAAGTATTCTTTTCGTAAAACACCCCAAGTGCATTGCACTTGGGGCTTGTCTTTATCCATCTAATTTTGCTGTAAATATATTTACATTTTGTAACATCTCAATTAACTTAAATTTTAATTTAAACTCTGTACTATCATCTGAAATAACACTATATTCCTCCTCAGTTAAATTCTCCTGCATAAGTTCCTTTGAATCTTCATCAACAACACCAGAAGTTACATCCACAAAACATAAAGGAGGAAACATTACACACCACCAATTTTTGCCGTGAGCATTTCCAATTTCAATTCTTAAAGCATCATAAAAACCGGCAGGTAATGAAATATCACCATAAGTTTTAGTAGGAAACTCAAAATTACCAATATTTATATTAACATCATAATCATAACCCTGTTCCCTAATTGTATTAATAGCCACATCATAAAAATCATCTTTATGTTCAGAAATAATTGAAACAATTTCATCTTTTGAAGTAGCATTTTTAGCAATTTCATTCATATATTCTAAAACACTATCTCTAACAATATATTTCAAATTTTGATCTTCCACAGAATCACTATTTGCAATAACGTGTAATCTAAAAACGCTATTCGAAATATCAGTAGAAACAGCATTTACATAAGAAAATGCACATACTAATATATATAAAATAAGTAAAAATAATATAAAAATGTAATGTTTTACATTGGAATTACATATAATATTTAAAAATTTTCTCATAAAAAACCTCCGTTAATAAGAATTGTTTATTTAGTAATTTTTTAAATTAATTAATAAACAAATCCTAAATTGTAAAAAATTATCTTTAAAAAAAGTATTAACCAAATTTTTAAAAATATACATTGAATATGAAACTTATTAAATAGATGTCGAAAAATGTAAAAATATTTTTCTTGACAAATACATAAAAATATTATATAAATTATGTAATATATTTTTTTAATAGAGCAATTCTAATTGTTCTAAATTTTTTAAAAAATCAAATGCAACTTAGAAATTACAAAACAAAAACACAGGCAATTCAGCCTAAAACTAATCAATTAAATTAAAAAAATCTAAATAAAAAGGTAGGTGAATTTTATATATTTATTTCAATATTAAAAATTGTTCTATATAAAAATATATAAATTTTAAAAATTTTATCAAAACTATTGCAAAAAAATTGGCAAAATGATAAAATAGAAGGAGAAAAAAATGAAACAAATTTTAACACCTAAAACAGACTATGTATTTACAAGACTATTTAGTAAAAAAGGAAATGAAAGTATACTAATAAATTTTCTAGAAAGCATACTAGAAACAAAAATTAATAACATTCAAGTAATACAAGAAGCAAGACTTGCTAGAACATCAGAAGAAAACAAATATGGAAGACTAGATTTAAAAGTAACCCTAGACACAGGAACAATAATAAATGTAGAAATGCAAATGAATAATACAGACGATATACAAAGAAGAAGTGCATTTTACGCATCAAAAATAATATCAGAACAATTAAAGAAAACAGAAAAATACAACCAAATAAACGATGTAATAATAATAAATATATTAAACTATGAATTTTTAGATGTAGAAGAATACCATAGTCAAACAGTAACAGTATTAAAAAACCATAGAGATTATGAGATGAACAGCCCAGTAACATATCATTACATAGAATTACCAAAATTTAGAAGAGCCGAACCAGATATGGAAAACACACTATATCAATGGTTAACCTTTTTAGATAATCAAAATAAGGAGATGGTAAAAATGGCAGTAAAAAAGAATAAAGAAATAGAAAAAGCAAATGAAGAATGGGAATACTTAACAGGAGATGAAGAAATAAAAAGATTAGAATACTTAGAATTAAAAGCAGCGTTAGACTTTAATTCAAGATTAGATTATGAAACAAGGCTTGCAGTAGAAAGGGAATTACCAAAAGCAGTAGAAAAAGCAGTAGAAAAAG